>JAKAUH010000099.1 GCA_021818605.1 Planctomycetota bacterium | reverse complement strand
GTCCCAGCCCGAGCCGTGCGCGTTGTGGTAGTACGAGAGGCGCAGTCCCCGGAATTCGCCGGCATCATCCCGGCCGATCATCGTGACATAGCGCTCGGGCGTGCCGAACGCATAAGCAACGATGGCTTTCAGGACCTGATTCTTCGCGTTGGTGTCGACCTCGATCCGATGCCCGTCGCGCCGGATTGTCACCGTCACGCCCGGCGCGGCGGGATCGGCCAGGGGGGCGTCGGGGACTGGCAGTGCCGCCAGGCCGTCGCCGTGGTGAAACGACCGCGCGTGGCGGGTCACGGCGTAGGACTCGCAGATCGCCCGGTGGCATTCGACGCAGCGGCCAGAGCCGACGTATGGGGCTGGCTCGGGCACGAGGGGATTGTCGTGGCGATACGAGCCGGCCTGGCGCGCTTCGGACGTTGCCTCATCGATCCGATCTTCCTGGAGCGCGGCCCGGCTCGAGAGCCACCGGGCCTCACGATCGTCGGCTGAGGCGGGCGAGGGTCCCGGCGTGAGTATCGGCCGGAGGGCCTCGCGCGCCGCGGCCGGTTGGCCGAGTCGGAGCCGGCAGCGCGCCAGGAGCCGGCGAGCGCGGGCCAGGCCGGCCGGATCGATCGCCGTCGCCCCGGCGGACGCCAGACTCAGGCCGCGTTCGAGCGCCTCGGCGGCGCCAGGCGGGTCGTCGAGCCGGTCGCGGGCCTCGCCCGAGAGGAGCCACGCGTTCGCCCCGGCACCGGGTAGCCGGGCCAGCCGGCGCGCCCATCGGTCGGCCGCCTCGGGCCGGTTCGAGGCGAGCGATTGCCGGGCGAGGGCTTCGAGCAGTTCGGCCGACTCGCGGCCCTCGATGGCGGCTCCCTTTTCCCAGAGTTGCATTGCCGTGTCGGTCCGTCCCAGCCGTGCCATCGAGAGGCCGACGAGGTAATAGTCCTCGGCCTCCATCGCCTCGGGCCCGAGACGGTCCCTGTAAATGGCATTGCCGATCTCGTCCCGGCCGCGTCGGATCGAGGCCCGCGCGTAAAGTCGAAGGGCCTCGCGATCGGCGGCCGGCCCGTCGTGCAGCCGTTGCCGGGCTTCCTCGGCCGCGCGGTCCCATTCGCCGCGTGCATAGGCGAGGCGTGCCTCGGCCAGTCGGTCCGATGCCAGCCCGAACAACCAGGTGGCCATGCCGAGGGCTGTCGCGATCGCCACGGCGGCGATGCCGATGGCCCAGGCCCGTCGCCGCCCGGTCTTGAGCGTCCCCATCGCCATCACCGCTCGGCCCTCACTCTTCCAGCACCCGCTCGCCGCAGTGCGGGCAGTTCCCCGACGACAGCACGATGATGCCGTAGAGGTAGCCGAGCGGACGATCACACCAGGGGCAGACGAGCCCGGGGTCCAGCCTCGCTTCGCGCGCGGCGTGGCGCATCGTCAGCCCGACCGCCGCGAGTACCACGATGATCGCAAACGTCATCGCGGCCTCGGAACGCACCGTGGGGTTCTCCATCGGGTTGACCAGGCCGACGATCAGCCAGATGCCGAGGAACGTGACAGCGCCGACGCTGAAGATCGCCAGGATCCTGGAAGTCTGCCGGCCACAGTACCGCCAGTAAGACCAGCGGAACTCCGCGTGGCTTCTCATCGGACCTCCACCGCCCGGCGTGGGAGCGCCGGGTCCAGAGCATCAAGACGTCTCGCCGTCGATCCAGGAAGTCCATTCTCACCGCGAGCGCCTTGTGTTTCCACCCGAGTCCGTCCGTGCGCGGGACGGACGGAGAATCCGCGACCGGCGGACCGGCCGTACGCCGGAATCGAACGGACTGTCGAGGAAATGGCCCTCGGCGTCCAGGTGATGGATCGTCTTGACCCACGGCAGGTCGCGGAGAGGCCGCTCGATCGTTGGCCGGTCGCCGACGATCAGCACGGTCATGCGATCCGGGGTGACGTACTTCCGGGCGACGCGGTCGACGTCGGCCTTCGTCACCGCCTCGATGCGCGGCTGGTAGTGCTCGAACTCGTCGTCGGGCAGTTCGTCCTCGACCAGGACGGCGAGCTGTCCGGCCACGCCGAACGTGGTCTCGAACCGGGCGGGGAAGCCGAGGACGATCCGCTCCCTGGCGAACGCCAGCTCGTCGTCGGTGGCGGGCCGCGCGCCGGCGATCCCGGCCAGTTCCTTGAAGAGTTCTTCGAGCGCCTCGACGGTGAACCGCGCCTCGACGGGTGCACCGGCCACGAACGGGCCGGGCCCGCGGTAGAAGGCGAATCCCGACTCGGCGCCGTAGCTGTATCCCTTTGCTTGCCGCAGGTTGATGTTGATCCGGCTGGCGAACTGGCCGCCGAGGATGGTGTTCATCACGATCATCGCGTGGAAGTCGGGCGATTTGCGCGGTGCGGCGATCCGCCCGATGCTGATAATCGACTGCACGGCGCCCGGCCTGTCGATCAGGTAGACGTCACGCCTGTCGGGCGGGGCCGGTGCGGGCTCGAGCGCCGGCGGCGTCGGCACGGGCACCGGTTTCCAGGCCGCCAGGCGCGACTCGACCATCCTGGCGATCGCGTCGGGCCGCACGTCGCCGACGACCACCAGCGTCGCGTTGCCGGGCACGAGGATCTTGCCGAGGAACGAGTCGATGTCCGCCCGAATGATGGATTTCACTGACCCAGGCGTTCCCAGGTCGGGCCGGCCGTAGGGGTATTTTGGCCCGTAGATGAGCTGCGGGAAGATGGCCCCAGCGGTCTCCTCCGGGTCGTCGGCGCGGGCCTTCAGGTCCGAGAGCCGGAGCTGTCGGAGCCGGTCCAGTTCCTTCTCCGGAAGCGCCGGGTGGAGCAGGACGTCGGTAAACAGGTCGAGGCCGCGGTCGAGGTGGCGGGAGAGCGTGGTCAGGCTGATCGTGGTGGACTCGAGCCCGCCTGTGCAGTCGAGGCTGGAGCCGATTTCCGCCAGGTCGCCAGCCAGTTGCATCGTGGACCGCGAGGTCGTCCCCTCCTCGAGCAGGCTCGCGGCCAGCGAGGCCAGGCCCTCCTTGCCCTGCGGCGCGAGGGTCTCGCCTGACTTCACGATCAGGTCGACGGTCACGATCGGCAGCTCGTGGCGCTCGACGATGCGGACCTCGAGGCCGCTCGCCAGTCGTCGCCGGATGAACCCTGGCGGGCGATAACGTGGCGTCGGCCCGAGCGGCGGCATGGCCGAGCGGTCGAAGTTGTCGTGGATCCCGGGCAACGGGGCGACCGCCGCTGCCGCCTCGGCCGGGGCGCGGGCAGACGGCGGCGACACGACCGCCTCGGTCGCCGGACCCGGCTCGCCGGGGACGATCTCCAGCAGGATGCGCTTTGCGCCCAGGTACTTCTGCGCCACGCGGCGGACGTCGGCGGGCGTGACGGCGAAGACGCGTTCCAGCTCGGCGCGATAGGCAAGGGGATCTCCGTAGATCGCCTCGTAGAGGTTGAGGACCTCGGCCTTGCGCGACACCGACTGGAGGCCCATGATCAGCTCGCTCTCGCGGCCGTTGCGGGCCTTGCGGACCTCGGCCTCGGTCGGGCCGTCGCGCTTGAGCCGCTCGATCTCGGCGTCGGCCAGGCGGGTCAATTCCGCGAGGTCTTTATCGGGATGCGCGGTGAGCACGACGTGGAACTCGCCCGAGAGGCG
Source organism: Planctomycetota bacterium (assembly GCA_021818605.1). Classification (GTDB taxonomy): domain Bacteria; phylum Planctomycetota; class Planctomycetia; order Isosphaerales; family Isosphaeraceae; genus JAKAUH01. Next base: position 1,255 of record JAKAUH010000099.1, on the reverse strand, counting down.
ATGTGTTGGGTGCGCGGCGGCGACGCCCGCGGCGAGCTGGCGATCGTACATGAGCGCGCGGTACAGGCGGTTTTCCCGGTCCAGGCCACCGAGCACCGACGCGAGCACGTCGAGCGCCGCCTCGTCGGGATGGCCGCCCGGGACGGTCGGCCAGACGATCTGCGCGCGGGGCAGGCTGACGGCGTCGGTGAGGCGGATCCGCCTCGGCTCCAACAGTACGGGGACACTCGGCCTCGGCGGGTCCGGGCGCCGGCCGCGGGGCAGGGGGCCGAAGTAACGCTCGATCCAGCCGCGTACCCGGGCCGGCTCGAAGTCGCCCGCAACGCACAGGATCGCGTTGTCCGGCGCGTAGTAACTGCGGAAGAAGTCGGCCACGTCCTCCAGGCTGGCGGCCGAGAGGTCGGCCATCGAGCCGATCACGCTGTGGTGGTACGGGTGTGCTGCGGGATACAGGGCCTCGCGCAGGGCCTCGTCGGCGCGGCCGTAGGGGACGTTGTCGACCCGCTCGCGCCGCTCGTTCTTGACGACCGCGCGCTCGCCGTCGAGTTTCTTCCGGCTCATCGCCGGCAGCAGGAAGCCCATCCGGTCGGCCTCGAGCCAGAGGGCCCGCTCCAGGCCGTTGCTCGGCACGCGCTCGTAATACTCGGTGCGGTCCTCGTCGGTCGTGGCGTTCGTCTCGGCGCCCAGGCGTTCCAGCGGCAGCGAGTAATCGGCGTCATGATGCTGCGAGCCCAAGAACATCATGTGCTCGAACAGGTGCGCGAACCCGGTCTTCCCCGGCTTCTCGTCCTTCGAGCCGACCTTGTAATAAACGTCTATCGCCGCGACCGGCGTCGTGTGGTCCTCGTGCAGGAGGACCGTCAGGCCGTTGGGCAGCACGAATCGCTCGACCTTCAGCTCGGGGACCTGCGGCTTCGGGGATACCTGGCCGAGAGCCGCCCCACTCCCGCCGAAGAGCCATACGCCGAGCAAGATCCCGATCCCGCCACGCGACGCTGCTGCCCTGGTCGCCATACGATCCCTCCCGATCGGCGTCATGCTTCCAGTCTCACCGCGTCCCTTTCTACTGAGCGTTGCGCGGAAAAGCAAACCATGCGGCCTCGACCAACCCTGAAAACAAGGCGTCTGCGACGGGGTCGTTTCGTTACCCCGAGCAGAAAGGCGACTCTGGACGCCCCATCGCCTTTCAACGCCTGACAGAGAAAGCCATGTGTTTCATCTCGTTTTTTCTCCGTCGGAGGCGGTCCGTCGTTCA
>JAKAUH010000675.1 GCA_021818605.1 Planctomycetota bacterium | reverse complement strand
CGCCGGCAGACGGCCAGGACCATCGGCCCGTGCCGCGCGACCAACTCCTCGAACGCCGGCTCGTCCCGGGCGCCGAGGAACCGGTCCAGAAGCTCCCCCTCGCCCAGGCCGGCGAGCGTGCCGCCGGAGAAGAGGGTGCGGAACTGGGACACGAGACTCTTGGATCGCAGCCTGGTCATCCGATTCGCTCCGAGGACGACGGGTTCCCTGACTATATACTGTCAGCCCGGCCGCGACTGGATGGGACTTTTTTCCGAGGCCCGTCGGCCCCTCCTGACTCGTCGTTGACGGAATTCGAACCGGAAGCGCAACGGACCCGATCCGGTGACAGGCCTGGGGTCTGCCCCGAGAACGCCGTCAGGTCCCGAAGCGGGAAGGCCGCTCGTCCAGGACCGCACCGTCGAGCGAGGGATGGCGCCACGGAGCGACGGGACGGTCTCTGGCGGCACCGGGCCCGGTCCGGTCGAGGCGGCTCGCGGAGGAGCCCGCGGGCTGCGGATCAGGATGGTGCCGTTGCGCAACGGATGACCTCCGTCCGACACCGGGCCGGTCCGCGCCCGGCGACCTGCGATCGTTCCCACGACGAACAGAACCGTCGGGAGCGACGATATCAGACCAGGTCGCCGAACGTGGGGAACCGTAGCCGGAAGCGATGGTTCGCTTCCCAGTCGGCCTTGATGGCGTCCGCCTCGGGTATGGTCAGCAGGCCGGCGTGAATCGCCGCGACCATCAGCGAGGCCGTGTCCATCAGCGCAAGACCAGGGTCGTGGGCGACGGCTCGCTTCCTCGCCCTCCGATCGTCGATCGCCAGGGGTACGCTCAGGCCGCAGGCGGCGGCGATGGCCGCACATTCCCCACTGCCAAGGTTCTGCCGCGCCAATTTGAGGAACAACGGGTCGGTGCTGTCGACGCTCATGACTTGAAGATGTCCCGCATGGAGCGCCCGCTCAAGGAACGAGAGCTGAGCCGGGTAGATCCTCGTCACCTCGTCGCGGACATGGTCAGTGACGATAAAACGATAAGCCGCAAGCCCGGCGAGCAGGTCCACCCGGCCGATGCGGAGGAAGTTGATCAGGGTCGATGTGTCGATGACGACGTCCGTCGGACCATCCCCGGCCATGCCGAGCCCGCTCCGCCTGGAAAGAAAATCAAGCGTCCAGCGCCGCCTCGGCCAGTCTGACCAGCTCGTCGCCCTCGATCCGTAGCTTTCCGCTCAGGTCTCTGAGGTAGCCCATCGACACGTCCTCCCGGCGGTAGGCCTCGATGGCGAGATAGGCGATGTCGCGGACGATCTCGCGGTCCTGACCGTCCGGCTGGTCGCGGCGCGCGAGTCTGATGAAATCGTGGGCCGCCGCGACCTGATCCGTCTCCAGGAGAGCCTGCTTCTCCGACGGCCTGAGAATCCGCAGGTCCCTGAGCCGATGGACCACCGATTCATAGCTGGTTCCAAAGTGCATGGCCAGCATTGACACGTCCTCGTAGCCAATGCGCTGGGACCTCGGGGCCGAACGTCGCTCCGCATCGACCTCGTCCTCGGCCGCGACGTCGTAAATGTGATAATGCCGGCGGGCGGCATCGCCCTTGTCGAGGAAACCGAGGAACCAGTGGACCCCTGCCTGGGGCATGAGGAACGCCGCCGCGAAGGCGTTGGCCCGCTTCTCAATGAGCTCCTGCGAGTTGCTGTTCGTGCTGACGATGGCGCCCGTGCTCCGGTCGAGGATGGCGTGAGCATACTCGTGGGCATACGAGAACCGCTTCCGGACCCGCGGATGGTCGAGGTGCACCAGGATGACCATTCGCCTTGAGGACGTCCGGATGAACAAGCCCGACATCTCATCCGGCAGTCGGACACCGGCCGCCCAGATCCCCTGCGTCGCGATGAGGTCCGCGACATCGGCGACGGGGGCAAACCCCAACCCCAGCCGTCTCCGCTCCTCCTCCGCGACGAAGAGTCCCTGTTCGATGGCCTCTTCAGCCCGCCGAGGGGCCGCAAGGTCGTAGACTGGCGGGTTGGCGTGCGGCCTCTTGCCCAGGAGCGTCTCCAGCTCGGTGCCCACACGGCAGATTTCGGAGCACCAGGCGATCGCGTCCTTGACGAGCGGGTCATCCCGCCAGCCCGTGGGCAAGAGGTGCAGGATCAACTCGGCGTCGCCCGTGATCTCGGCCTCGCCGGGCTGAAGGAAATACGTGACTGGGCGGTGATACAGGGCCGCGAACCTGGAGAGTTCCAGGGTCGACAGGGCGCGTTTGCCCGCCTCGATGGCGACAACGGCGGTCCGGACGATCCCAACGGCGTCCGCCACCTGTTCTTGCGTCCGACCGCAATTGAGCCGGGCCTCCCGGAGCCGCCGTCCGATGGTGGCCTGGTCAATGGTCATGACGATTCCCCGGTTCGGTCAGGTGCGCAGACGCTTCTCTCAAGCCCGCCCACCTCCATGCCCACGGTGCGTTTCCCAGGCCGAGGACCGTGGTTCATGCCGTCCAAACGTTCTGCCTGAAGACTTTTTCGCTGATTCCTGCCCGCAATGTCGGACAGCCGAACACCCACAACTGTACGACAATCGAACGTACTCGTCAAACGGCTGCATCTGCGTTTCCGACAGCAAGGTGAAGAAGATGCGATCCGGCGGGTCGCCGCCACAGGCCCGAACGCAATGCGGACTGGCTCCGCGTCTTCGAGGCGCCTGTCCCCACTTCGTTCGGGCTTCTCAACGCGCCGCCTGGACGTCCCAGACGAGGATCGTGCCGTCGGCCATGGCACTCACCAGCCGACGGCCGTCGGGCGTGTAGGCCAGGGCCGGCGACTGGAGCGGCGGGCCCTCGATCGAGCCCGTCTCGCGGCCCGTGGCGACGTCGTGGAAGCGGATCCGTCCGACGTCCCAGCCGGTCGTTGCGGCCAGGGTCTTGCCGTCGGGAGCGAACGCCATCGCCCAGACCCCCGAGCCGGGGACCTGGATCGTCGCCGACTCCCGGCCGGTCCGGCCGTCCAGCAGGACGATGGTGCCGCTCGTGGGCCTGCAAATGGGAAGACGATGGTCCCCGGGACTGAGGCGGCCGGCCCATCGCAGTTCACTGTCCCCGCTTGCCCAGGCGATGGCCAGGGTGTGCTGATCGGGCGATACCGTGAACCGATCGGCTTCACGCCTCTGGTAGATGTCCTTCCGGGCGCCAAGGTCCAGGACGTGGAAGCCGTCCAGCAGCATGATAACGGCCGCTCTGCGGCCCCCGTCGAAGCGGGTTCCCCGGACGATCCTGTAGGGGGCCTTCTGATGCCTGGGTTCTCGACGGATCGGCGGAAGTTGGTCCACCTCCTGGAGTCGCCCGGTCCCGGGGTCCCAGCCATAAATCCTCCCCGTGTCGTCGAGCTCCCGAACCGAACGATCGTCCCCGTCGAACCAGACAGCCAACAGATCGGCGGGTCCCAGGTCGCGTGCATCGGCAACCGGCTGGTCGTCCCGAGCAAAGTCCCAGAGCGTCAGGCCAGAAAGACTCTCCGTGGCAATGGCTACCCTTCGGCCATTGGCCGAAACCTGCAAGGCCACGGCCCGGTAATCGTTGGGGTAGACCTTCAGGTTCCGCCCGTCCGCGAGGTCCCAGAGGCGTACGGTGCGATCATCGCTGGCCGTCAGCAGATTGCGGCCGTCGGGCGTGAAGACCATCGCATTCACCTGGTCGACGTGACATCCGCCGGAATCGGCCCGATCTTTCGGCCCGGGCCAGCCCCATAGGTGCAGGACCCGCGGGCCGCCATCGGTCGCGAGCGTCCGGCCGTCGGGAGACAGGGCGACCGCCTCAGCGCGCTGGAAGCCCGGCAGGAAGTCGTACCACTCGCCGCGTCCCTTCGCCAGGTCCAGGATGCCGATCCCGCCGAGGCCGGACAACGTCCCATACAACGAGGATCCATCAGGCGAGAACGCGACGTGTTTCAGCAGGACGTGATCCAGAGGTAGCGACCTGCCCGTGGCGACCTCCCATACGCCAAGACCCTCAAGGGAAGATATTGCGATGAGCGATCCGTCGGGTGAAAAAACGATGTCGCCCTCACCCGCCCGGGTAACGTTGATCGATCGAATCTCCTTCTTGTTGCCGATGTCGCGGATCGTTACCCGGCCAGGGTTGTCGCCGTGGCCGATCATGGGAAGCTTGAGGGCGAAAAGCAGCATGCCGCCAGCGTCGCGGATGGCCATCCGGCCAGCGCCATCGGTGTCGTCCATCGCATGAAGCTCGACCGCCAGCCGTTTGCCGTCGGGCGAGAAGGCCAGGCGCGTGCAGTGCCCGGAGACGGGCGTCCGCTCGATTTCCTTCCCCGTCCGAACATCGACAACGATCAGAGCGCGCTCGGAGAAGGAAACGATCGCCATGAGCCCGCGAGCCGGGCTGATCGCCAGGCAACCGACCGGATTCGTCTCGGGCCAGCTCGCCCGGCCGCCAATCCGGCCGGTGTCGATCTCGACGAACGAGGCCCGCCGCAGGTGCGGCTGGTCTTTCCGAAGCTCGAGTCCCACGACCATCGCCGTCCGCCCGTCGGCGGTCAGCCCGAAGTCGTTGAGCGCCCCGACCTCCGGATCGATCACGCGGACGACCTTGCCCGTCGCGGCGTCCCAGACCCGCAGCTTACCATCCTCGCCGTCGGTCACGAGCGACTTGCCGTCGGGCGTGTAAACGATCCGGAAGATGGTCGATCCCTGGTGATACCGGGTCGTGCCCAGCCGCAGAACGGCGCCGGCCGGCAACGGATCGCCGTGGAGGTCGAATCGCGGAGCTGGCCTGGCAGCCGGCGGCGCTCCGGCGTCAACGACGACCGACGGGAGGGATGGCGCTCGAGAACTCCAGCTCCACCAGGCGGGTGCCATGAACGCGCACGCGACCGCCAG
>JAKAUH010000820.1 GCA_021818605.1 Planctomycetota bacterium | reverse complement strand
ATGGCCCTCAGCACGGATAACGTCAACCGCTGGGAGACGAGGCCGACCAGGCAGTGGTGGCCGCTCGCCGTGTTCCAGAATGGCCGGGCCGTGTGCCGGGCGCAGGTCCCCCAACTCGGACTTTTCGAGGGCTCACAGACCTTCGACCTGTACGTCAACACGCGTATCGGGCCCAGGCCGGGCGACCCGGCCCGGCTCGAGGTCGCGATCTCGGCCGGCGGCGGGCAGTCCAGGCTCACGGCGAAATGCCAGGTGCCGTCCACCGCGCCCGAGCCCGGGCAGCTCACGCGCCCGGCTCCGGCGATCGCCGCCGCTCCGCCCACGTCCACCGCTCCGGCTGCGTCCCCGGTCGGTCCCGCCGGCCGGCCGAAGGTCGTCGGGCAACTGCTGGATCGCCCGGCAAAAGGGAATCCGGCCAGCGGCCGCGAGTCGACCGCGGTGCCCGTCGTCGCCAATCCGACGAGCGGTGGTGCAACGATCGTCGCCTTCGATTGGTTGGACCAGGACCAGGATCGCGTCGGCACATCGGGCCGGACTATCGCTCCCAGCGGCGACAGGGACGAGCACTTCCAGCTTGTCCTCGACGTGCCAGGGGCCTCGACCATCGAGGCGATCAACATCAACGGCAACGGTGTCCTGCGCTGGACCACGAAGACCGGCTTCCGCACCTGGCCGGTCGCCGTCGTGGTCAACCAGCAGCCCAGGAACCGAGCCCAGGTGTACCGCCTCGGCGCGTTCTCCGGCCGGTGGACCTTCGACCTGTATGTCGAGTCCCACGACACGGTGAAGCCCCATCAGCCCTTCGGCGTCGAGGTCATCTTCACCAGCCGAGGCATCAAGCACACGCTCACCGCCCGTTGCGAGCGGAAGAAGTAATGGAACGCGGTGTGCGATCCATTCCCGTGGAGTCACCGAGCATGCGCATCGCATCACTGGCCCTGGCCGTGCTGGCCGGCCTGGCGGCGACGGACGAGGCCCGAGCCCAGGGTCGGGAGCCCGTCAAGCTCGCCGAGTCGGCGCGGTTCGACATCACCGCCGAGGCCGGTGTCGAGGCCCTCGTCCAGGGCCGGTCGCTGACCGGCGGGGCGACGATCGGCCGGATGAACTGGGTGCCCGAGGCCGACCAAATGCGCTCGTACACGATCAGCTTCCCGGTGTCTTACCGAGGCTGGCGCACGGCCGCGGTGCAGTTCACACCCGAGCGATCCGGCCGAATCTCGCTCGCGCTGATGGGCCCGTGGGAGTCGGCCGGCGAGGGAAAGATTTACCGCCAGGAAATCCTCTGGGATGACCTCCGCGTCGAGGGCGGGGCGCTGGCCGACGGCGGCTTCGAAGCGGGCACCGGTGGGCCGAGCTGGCAGGGACAGGGCGTCGTCCAGGCCCAGACTCACGAGATCCCGGCGGTCGAGGGGACGCATTACGCCCGGACCTGGCACAACCAACCGCTCTCGGCCAGCTTTCAGGTGACCGCCGGGCGGCCGGTGACAATCCGGCTGGCCGCGCGGGCCGTCCGGCCGCAGGGTTTCGTCGAGATGAAGCGGATCGCCGGCCACGCGACCGCAGCTCACCGGGCGGCCCGGCGGTTCCTCCGCGGCGCCAACCTGGGCAACGGCCTCGAGGTCCCGCCCGGCCAGAACTGGGCGGTCGCCTACACCCCGGATGACCTGCGCATCATGCGCGAGGAGGGTTTCGACCACGTCCGTATCCCCGCCGGGTGGCACCACTACACCGGCCCCGGTCCCGAGTACCGCATCAAGCCCGAGTTCTACGCCCGCGCCGACGAACTTGTGAACGCGGCGCTCAAGAACAATCTGGGCGTGATCGTCAACATCCACCATTTCGACGATTTCACGACCGATCCCAAAGGACAGACGCCGAAGTTCCTGGCGATCTGGAAGCAGCTCGCCGAGCACTACGCCCGCGCGCCCGAAGGGCTGGCACTCGAGCTATTGAACGAGCCCAAGGACGCCGCGACGACCAAGGTCATGAACCCGATCTATTCCGAGGCCATCCGGACGATCCGCGCGGTCGACCCCGGCCGTACGATCTTCGTCGGACCTGGCAAGTGGAACGGTATCGACGAGCTGAACCGGCTGCGGCTACCGGACGACGACGAGAACCTGATTGTCACGGTTCACAGCTACGACCCGTTCCAGTTCACCCACCAGGGAGCGACCTGGGCAGGTCCCGACACGAAGATCACCGGCATCCTCTTCCCCGGCCCGCCGCGCACGCGGCTGGTGCCCGACCCGAATCTGAAGGTCAACCGGTGGGTGCTCGACTGGGTCGAGCGCTACAACACCGAGCCCACGGCGGAAAACCCGTGCGCCCCGCACGTCGTGCAGGCGGCGATCGCGAAGGCCCGCGAGTGGTCCGACTACTACGGCCGCCCGGTGCACCTGGGCGAGTTCGGTTGCCTGGCCACGGTGGATCCGACGTCGCGCGCGGCCTACTACCGCACCTTCCGCGAGGCCGCCGAAAAGGCGGGCATCGGCTGGGCGATCTGGGACTGGCGAGCCGGCTTCCGCTACTGGGGCGAGAAAACCGGCCAGCCCGAGCCCGGCATGCGCGAGGCGCTTTTCGGCCACACCAGGCCGGCGCCGGGCGCGTCGCGCTGAGAGTCTGGAGCCCAGAGAATCGTTCGGGATACGGAAACAACGGGTCTGGAAGCCTTTGACCGACCCACCGAGGGCAGAGTTGCCGTTTCAGGGATTCATCGACCGGTTGCGGGCAGGACAGCAGGCCTATGACCGGATGGCCATGGAATAGCTTGCGAGTTGGCTGGGCCGTTGAACCCGTGGAGATACAGCCATGCGGGTGTCGTTTTGTGTACCCGGATGCGTCTACACTGCAAAGTCGGAGGAGGTCGTCCAGATCTCGTCCGAGCTTTCCCTTATCGATGGCTGGCAGTACGAATTGGCGAAAATTTGTGATTTTATGGATATGCAGCTTGTTGACCAAGGTGTCGTTGGAGGAACCATTCGGGCGAGATGGACGCCTGGCAAAGGACTGGAAGTCGTCACAGACTACTGGATGCCGGACTCCCTGCCCGCCTCATTCATTGACCTGTTACGCGATGAAACCCTCGCTCAACTGAGCGACGGCATTGGTGAAGGAGGTTTCGAAATATTGCTTCATGGCCGAGAATACATCCTTGTGGCCGACACAGACGGGCAACCGGAGATGGAACGGGTTTATGACGGGAAGTCCGTCCCCGCGCCTTCGAGGATTGCACGATCAGCCCGCGACGGTGACATCGCTTTGCTTGAGGACGCGATCGATTCAGGTGAAGCCATTGACGCAACGATCCAAGGGCTGACCGGCTTGCAGTTGGCTATCATCTACGGTCATTCGGAATGCGCTCTTTTATTGATTCGCAGAGGCGCAAATGTGAACGTCCTCATGCGTCGTGATGATGAATCGTGCCTGCATCTTTGTGCCTTGTCGAGGTCCCTTAGTGATAGCGAAAGTGCTCGAGTGGTGAGTGCGCTGCTGGCACACGGAGCTGACAAATCGAAAAAGTCCACCACTGGTCACACGGCAAGCTCATTGGCCGAATGTCGTCAAAAAATAAAAATGCTTGCGCTTTTGCAGTAGATCTTGGGCCTCGGTTAGAAGGTCGGGGGTCGGGTCTCTGGGCGCGTGACTCCGCGGCGTAGAGTACATCATGACCTTCGTCGCGAAGCCAGGCCACGATCGTGCGCGGGACGTTCTCATCTGCGAGGATGCGCATGGCGACGACCTCGCGCCGGCTACTGGAAGATGACCTGATCCATCGCCACCACATCCGCCGCGTACTGGAGCGCCGCCCGGACATGCTCGGGCTTGAGCTTCGGGTAGTTGTCGAACAGGTCGTCCGGGCTCATGCCGGTTCCAAGCTCGCGAAGGATGTGCTCGACAGTAAGGAGGGTGCCCTTGAAGACGGGCTTGCCGAGCATCACGTCCTTGTGTTCCTCGATGTAGTCCTGCCATTTGATCGCCATCCGGCTTACCCTCACTCTTCAGGCCCGATGCCATGGAATGGGTAGCAGAGAGCTACTCGAACGAAGCTCAGATGACCGCACGCTTGCGAAGTCGGTCATCAAGCTCTCTCCCGACGGTCATTGTACCTCAACCTCGGGCCGACCTCACCGAAACGACCTCGATCGGACCTCGTCCATCGGCCGTCGATCGAAATCGACGAAATCCATCAGGGGCATGGCACAGGCCGGAATTCCCTGCCGACGAATCGCGCGGTGGTCCGCGTGCCATCGGCATCGACCCGCATCAGCAGCCCCGGCGAGCCGGGGACCGGCTCGTAGTGCGGGAAGGGGCGCGTCTCGAGGTACTCCGCGACGCGATGCCGCCCGGCCTCCGAATCCACCGCGTCGAGGCATTCCGAGAGCGGCACCGCCGCGTCAGCTCGCCGCAGGGCGAGCGCCCGCGAACCCTCGATCAGCGGCTCAATCGCCCGGCCGAGGTTCGCCCAGAACTCAATCTGGCCGGCGATCGAACGCTCGGCGACCTCCGCGGCCCGGCGGGCTTCGAGCAGCAGTTCGTCGGAGATCTCTACGGGTTGACCCATGAGACCAGGGTCGCATTTTGCGATCGGCTCGGCAAGGAGACAACCTCGAACTGGCTCGTCGGGTGGTTTCCGCCTGCCCGCCCAACCGGCACAATCAAACTGAGAAAAATGAGGGATCGCGAAAAAAGGTGGGAATAAAACCGCCTGAACGGCGTCTATAGAGAGGTCGGTCTGTCCGTCTTTGGCAATTTGGGTGCGATTCGTAGCATCTTCCTGATCTGTAACACGTTAGGTCAAGACGACCTCCTGATGTTACCCGATGTTCCGCCATCGGTCTGCTACCCCGGCGGGCGCCTCCGGTAACGGAAACGTCCGAAG
>JAKAUH010000854.1 GCA_021818605.1 Planctomycetota bacterium | reverse complement strand
GGCGCCGAACCCGGGGAAGGAGGCCAATCCGCCAGCCGCGAGGGCCGCGAAAGTGTCAACCTGCACCTACCCCGAATCCAGGGGGTTTGGGACGATCCCGGGTGGAGGGTCCTCGATCTGAGTCGGAAGTCTCCCGCTCATCCGCCCTTCGGGCACCTTCTCCCGGCGGGCAGAGGTATGGTCACAACTTTTCGACCTGGGTAAATTCGACCGGCATGGCTTTCATTTCGGCAACCTGGACAAGCGTCACCAAAAACGGGACTGGAAGCTCGTGAGCGAGCATTCGCACGTGGTCAACGCCGCCGTGACGGGGCTGTCCGCCCTGCCGGGGACGGGCAAGCCCTTCTCGGCGATGCGGGCCATGAGCCGCTTCCTCAACAACGAGGACGTCCCGTTCCACGCCCTGATCGAGCCCGCCCCGGCCGCCGGCCGCTTCGCCCTGGCCGAGCGGCCCGGCCGGTTCGTCCTGGTCGTCCACGACTGGTGCATGTTCAACTTCAACTCCCACAATTCGAAGAACGACCGCTACGTCCGTTCGCACGGCGGCGACCTCGGCTATGAGCTGGGCTCCGCGCTGGCCGTCGACGCCGACGATGGCCGCCCGTTGGGGCCGTTGGAGTTCCGCCTCCGAACCGCCTCGGGCATGCTCTCCACGCGGGCCGGCGGGGCGGCCCTGCCGCCCGGGCACGTCGACGAGCTCGATGACGCGATGGCCGCGGCTCAGTGGTGGGGCCTGGGCCGCACGCCGATCCACGTCATCGATCGCGAGGCCGACTCGGTCGGCCACTACCGCCGCCGGGCACCGATTCGTCGTCCGCGCCGACCACGAGCGCGTCGTCCTGCACGGCGGCCACGAGCGCACGCTGGGCGCGGTGGTCGCCGACCTGGCCGGCTCGTTCACCGACGTGCTCGATGCGGGCGGCCGGCCCGAGGTGGTGACGATCCGGGCCGGGACCGGGCGGGTGCAGGTCGCCGAGGCGGCGGTGGTCCTGCACCGGCCGGCGAGGCACTACACCACCGAGAAGACGGCCGGCGGGAACAAGAAGCAGGTCGAGGTCCCCGGGCCGCCGCTGGCGTTGCGGCTGGTCGTGACGCGGGTGGTCGACGGGTCCGGCGCCGTGCTGGCGGAGTGGTGGCTGCTGACGAACGTCGCCGGCGAGGGCGCCGATGCGGCGACGATCGGCCGGTGGTACTCCCGGCGATGGTCGATCGAGTCGTATCATAAGTTGCTCAAGTCGGCTGGGATGAATGCCGAGGCCTGGCAGCAGGAGACCGGCGAGGCGTTCCTGCGGCGGCTGTGCGTGGCGAGCATGGCCTGCCTGACGGTCTGGCACCTGCAGCGCGACGAGTCGGAAGCCGCCGCGAAGCTCCGCGTCGTCCTGGTGAGGCTGTCGGGTCGGCAGATGAAGGCCGGCGTGGAGTCGACGGCGCCGGCGCTGCTGGCGGGACTGGAGCGGCTGCTGGCGATCGACGACCTGATGCGGGTGGAGGACCTGGAGGAGATCCTCGAGCTGGCCCGCCGCACGCTCCCCCGCCTCTTCCCCGACCGCTCCGGATAGCCGACTCGAAAAGTTGTGTCCATACCTCTGCCCGGCGGGAGAAGGTGCCCGAAGGGCGGATGAGGGAGAGTCTTGCGACTCGGATCGACCACCTTCCATCGGATCGTCCCAAAACTCCCACCGGCAACTTGACACTTTACGCGACAAAGCGTCGAGATTTCGGCGCCGAACCCGGGGAAGGAGGCCAATCCGCCCGCCGCGAGGGCCGCGAAAGTGTCAACCTGCACCTACCCCGAATCCAGGGGGTTTGGGACGATCCCCCTTCCCGCTCGGCCTGGTGGTGTTCGGCGAGGAGTGTCCGAATTCCTGGCCGTCGGCCGTCAGCAGCAGGACCGGTTGCTGCCGCGCCACGCCGATCACCCCGTTGAGATCGAGCGTCGTCGTGTCGAGGTCGATCGTCTTCATGGCTGCGCCTGTTCGGCAGTGCCGACCCTCGCGGTGGATCAGGCGAAGCACGGATTTCCGTTCCGTGCCTCGATGCCAACCCCCTCCATCGTGTTACCACCACCTTCGGTGAAGAGGAGACTGGTCATCGGCCACTCGCGGGCATACACTCATTTCCCAGAACCTCATCCGCGCTTGCCGAGCGCTTCGATCCAGGAAACACAGCCGGGAGGAATCAATGGCGACCGACACGACGAGCTGCCCGGTGATGAACGGAGCTCAGCAGCATGCCGCGGTGAGGCCCCGGTCGAATCGCGACTGGTGGCCGAACCAGTTGAAACTGGAGATCCTCCACCAGAACTCCCCCATGGCCAGCCCCCTGGGCGAGGACTTCGACTATGCGGAGGAGGTCCGGAAGCTCGACGTCGACGCCCTGAAGAAGGACGTCGAGGCGGTGATGACGACGTCGCAGGACTGGTGGCCGGCCGACTACGGCCATTATGGTCCGCTCTTCATCCGGATGGCCTGGCACAGCGCGGGCACTTACCGGATCAGCGATGGTCGCGGTGGCGCGTCCGGCGGTACCCAGCGGTTCGCACCCCTCAACAGTTGGCCCGACAACGCGAGCCTCGACAAGGCCCGTCGGCTCCTCTGGCCGGTCAAGCAGAAATACGGCCGTAGGCTCTCGTGGGGCGACCTGATCGTCTTCGCCGGCAACTGCGCGCTCGAGTCGATGGGGCTCAAGACGTTCGGGTTCGGCTTCGGCCGCGAGGACGTCTTCGAGCCCGAATCCGACATCAACTGGGGATCCGAGATCGAGTGGCTCGGCGCCGCGCGGTACGAGGGCGACCGGCAGCTTCAGAAGCCCTATGGCGCCGTGCAGATGGGCCTGATCTACGTGAACCCCGAGGGACCCGACGGCAAGCCCGACCCGGTCGCCGCGGCGAAGGACATCCGCGAGACCTTCGGCCGGATGGCCATGAACGACGAGGAAACCGTCGCGCTGATCGCCGGCGGCCACACCTTCGGCAAGGCTCATGGCGCCGCCAACGCGGCCGAGTACTGCGGCCCCGAGCCCGAGGGCGCCGGCCTCGAGGAACAGGGCCTCGGCTGGAAGAACAGCTTCGGCACCGGCCGCGGCAACGACGCGATCACCAGCGGCCTGGAAGGCGCCTGGACCTCCAACCCGGTGAAGTGGGACAACGGCTACTTCGAGAACCTCTTCGGCCACGAGTGGGAGCTGACGAAGAGCCCCGCCGGCGCCTACCAGTGGACGCCGAAGGACGCCTCCGCCCAGGGGACCGTGCCCGACGCGCACGACCCGTCGAGGCGGCACGCCCCCATCATGTTTACCACCGATCTCTCGCTGCGGATGGACCCGATCTACGAGCCGATCTCGCGGCGGTTCCAGCAGAACCCGGCCGAGTTCGCCGAGGTCTTCGCGAAGGCGTGGTACAAGCTGCTCCACCGCGACATGGGGCCAGTCTCGCGCCTGCTCGGCCCCCTCGTGCCCCCGCCGCAGTTGTGGCAGGACCCCGTGCCTCCGGTCGATCACGAGCTGATCGGGGCGCAGGATATCGCGCAGCTCAAGGCCAGGGTGCTCGCCTCCGGATTGTCGACCGCGCAACTGGTGACGACGGCCTGGGCCTCGGCGTCGACCTTCCGCGGCAGCGACAGGCGAGGCGGGGCGAACGGGGCGCGCGTTCGCCTCACGCCGCAGAAGGACTGGGAGGTCAACCAGCCGGCCGAGCTGGCGAAGGTCCTGGGAGTTCTCGAAAAGATCCAGCAGGACTTCAACGGCGCGCAGACCGGCAACAAGCGGGTCTCGCTGGCGGACGTGATCGTGCTGGGCGGCTGCGCGGCGGTTGAGGCGGCGGCGAAGAAGGCCAGGCATGACATCCAGGTTTCCTTCACGCCGGGTCGCACCGACGCGACCCAGGAGATGACCGACGCCGAGTCGTTCGACGTGCTCGAGCCGACGGCTGATGGCTTCCGCAACTACCAGCGCAAGGGGGACGAGCGCTCGATGCCCGACCTGCTGGTCGATCGGGCGCGCCAGCTCAAGCTGACCGCTCCCGAGATGACGGTGCTGCTCGGCGGCCTGCGCGCGCTCAATGCGAACCACGGACAGTCGAACCTGGGCGTCTTCACCGAGCGGCCCGGGGCGCTGACCAACGACTTCTTCGCGAACCTGCTCGACATGGGCACCGAGTGGCGGAAGTCCTCTCGTTGCGAACACTTTTACGAGGGGCTCGACCGCAAGACGGGCCAGGTGAAGTGGACCGGCACGGCCGTCGACCTGGTCTTCGGCTCGAACTCGCAGCTCCGGGCCATCGCCGAGGTGTATGCCTGCGACGACTCGCAGCAGGCGTTCGTCCGCGACTTCGCCGCGGCATTCGCCAAGGTGATGGACCTCGACCGCTTCGACCTCTGACGCTTTGGTCTGGACCGAGCCGGGTGGGCGCCCTTATCTAGCTGTCGCGACTCGCGAAGGGTCATTCTTCCAGCCGTAGCGGGCAGAGAATTCCGCAGGTGTGAGCATCTCCTGCCCGTTATCGGTCTGCACCACGTAGACGATGTCGGATTCGACGCCCCGCGACCCACGATAGTGCCCGTCGGCGCTGACGACGAACCAGTTCGGCGGCTCCAGGCTGACGATCGAGTTGAGGAGACGGCCGTCCTCGAACGCGTAGAACTGGATCGTGGAGTTATCCCATCCGGCGAGGCGGGCCCCGTCGGGGGAAACCTGCCGGCCCTTCAACATGCGGGACCGCAACAGCCGGCCGGACTCGGCCTCCCATTCGTCGAAGTGACTTCCCCGGGGAGCATTCAGAAAAAGTCGGTCGGGTTGAGATGGCTGGGGTTTTGACACCGCCAACCGCATACCCGACAATCATACCTCCTCGAATCAGCTTGATCAAGGAGGTTATCACCCATGTCCAAGCCC
>JAKAUH010000088.1 GCA_021818605.1 Planctomycetota bacterium | reverse complement strand
ACTACCTGCTACAGCCCCTACGGCCGCAACCGCGCGGTGGGCGAGCGGATCGGCCGCGGCGAGTCACTCGACCAGGTCCTCGGCGGGATGGTCAACGTCGCGGAGGGCGTGCCGACCACGCGGAGCGTCCACGAACTCGCCCGAGAGCTGGGAGTGGAGATGCCGATCACGGCCGAGGTGCATCAGATCCTGTTCGAGGGGAAGTCGCCCCGGCTCGCCGTGACCGACCTGATGGATCGGATGCCCCGGGTGGAATGGGAATGAGCGATATGGCAGAACCGCAGCCGGGCTACTACTGCTCCGTCGCCTTCAAGGAATGGGCGGGCGTCTGCGATGCGCTGGGCGCGGGCCGGCAGTCGATCATCCTGCGCAAGGGGGGGATTAGCGAGGAGCCCGGGCCCGGCGGGTTCGTTCCCGATCATCGGGAGTTCTGGCTGTATCCGACTTTCGTCCACCAGGCAGAGCAGGGATTGCGCATCCCGGTCGCGCCGCCGGATTCCGGTTCCGACGAAGATGCCACAATCCCGATTGGCCAGCTTGCGCGGGTCGAGCTGATCGCGCGGGTTGAAGACGAGTCGGCGCTCTCCGCGCTCGAGCCGTACCACATACTGACGCCCGAGACCGTCCGGGGCCGATTCCATTACCGGAGGCCGGGACTGTGGGTCCTGGCGGTCCGGATCTGGAGACGCGAGCCGCCCTACTGGATCGCGGCGACGGCCGAGCACGCCGGATGCAAGACCTGGGTGACGCTCGACGAACCGCTGGCGACCGCCGAGGTTCTACCCGCGATCGGCGAGGCCGAGTGGACCGAACGGCTGGAGCGGCTCCGTCGGCTCTTCGTCGCGACACCTGCCTCGTCCCTAACTCGCCTCGACGGCCAGGGTGATCGATGATGATCGACTCATTGAAAACGGAGCTGGACGCTCGGAGCAGAGACCCGCAGCCATGACAATCCCGAACAGGCTGGCGCGCGAGTTCCGGGATTTTCCGGCGACGTCGTGGATCTGCGTGACGTGGATCGTCGTCTTCGCCGCGATGACCTACGTCCACCAGGCTTCGGGCGCGGCGCTCCCGCTGACCCGCTGGCTGATGCTCGGCTTCGGCGGAGGGGAACGGTTCGGCGACCTGACGCTCGGCGACCTCGAGCGGGGCCAGTTGTGGCGCCTGCTCACATGCAACTTTGTGCATTACAGCCTGATCCACGTCGCCCTGAATACCCTGGCGATGTACCAGCTCGGCAGCATCGTCGAGTCATGGTACGGCTGGCACCAGCTCCTCTTCATCTACGGGCTCACAGGGGTCGGCGGCAACCTCCTGTCGGCGCTCGGGCGGATCTGGACGCGCTCCAGTGTCACGGTGCACTCGGCGGGTGGATCCGTGGTCATCATGGGGCTGGTCGGTCTGTGCGGCGTGGCGGGCTGGCGGTCCCAGACGCCGGAAGGCCGCTGGCTCGCGAAGGTCATGCTGATCTTCACCGTCCTGACGGCCGCCCTGGGCTGCGGTCTCCCGGCCTACATCGACAACTGGGGGCATGGCGGCGGCTTCGTGGTGGGGGTGGCGCTGGGCCTGTTCCACCGCCGGTTCTCGGCGTCGGTCACGAAGCCCTCGGCGTACGGTTCGGGAGTGCTCACACTGCTCCTGATCCTGGTCGCGGCGGGCATTCAGTACACCGTGGATCGCCACGAGTGGCCCCGCCGGTTGGAGCAGACCCTCGAGCGGCGCGCCCGTTACCTGGTCTGGGCCAGCGCCGAGCTGAAGAGGCTGGGGATGAGCGCCGACACACGACACGAGGCCGCTCAGGTGAAGAAGTGGCTGGAGAACCTCGAGACCTGGCTCGATGCGCCGGGGCGTGCCGAGATCCGGGCCTTTCGGCCGCTGGTACAGGAGGCGGCGCGGTCGCCTCTGGAGAACTCGCGCCGCCAAGATCTCGCCGGCCGGATCGACCGGATGCACGCCGCGTTCCGGCGGAACTACGAGGAAATCCGGCGGCGGCTGGCGGAGTTGAGGGAGTCGCGCTGACCGCCGCGAGACCGATCGCCGGGGATCCGCTCACGATCGGCGCGTCGCCGGTTCCCAGCTCACCGGGCCGCTGGCAAGGACGGCTCGATCGCGATGGCGGGGACGGCCGGCTCGGGCCGTCAGGGCCGCGACGAAATCCTCGATGGTATCGATCGGCCGGTCGAACTGAGTGAAGTAGCAGCCGAGGGTGTGAGCCTCGTGCGCGTCGGATGAGCCCGTCGCGCCCATCTCGGGATGGTCGAGCAGGAGCTGTTCGGTACGGGCGCGGGTCTCTCTGGAGACGTTCTTGCTGACCAGCTCCAACCCGTCGAAGGCCGGGCCGTGCTCGGCAACGATCTCGTCGAATGGCTGGTCCCAGCGAAACGGATGCGCGGCCACGATCGCTGCGCCCCGTGCCCGCACCACGCGAAGCAATTCCCCGACAGTCACGCCCGGCGGCACCTCGTCGAGCGACGGCAGGCCGTACACCAGGAAATGGCCCTCGCGCGCCGAGATCTCGGCTCCCGAGAAGACGCGGAGGTCTCCCGCCCGCGAGGCGAGCTCGGCAAGCTCGTCAGGCTGCCACTGATAGTCATGCTCGGTGATGACCACGCCGTCGAGGCCCAGTTCTCGGGCCGATTCGATCAGGTCGAGCGGGGGGAGCGAGCTGTCCGGAGAGTGGCGGGACGTGTGGATATGATGGTCAAACTTCATCTCGGGTCGTCCAGGGTCATCCGCGGCGAGCCGGAGGCTGCCGCCAGGTGGGTGGTCCAGGCGTTCGTGTCCGATTCCGCCAACGGTCCAGACGCCGTGGAACTGGCGTTGGCGTCATCTCGCCCGGCCGTCGTTTTCCCGTCGGGGATCACGCGGAAGATGGCTTCGCTCTCGTCGATGCGCAGGTAGCTCGATCGGTGCTGCCAGCCGCCGAGCACGATGAGCCGAGCGCCCGCGCCCGGCTCGTCCACCGCCCGGTGCACGTGGCCGATCACCAGGAGATCGGCCACGCCGCGGCACGAGGCGGCGTAGGTCCGATAGACGGCGAGATGCCGCTCCTCGTCGGCCAGCAGTCCTCGTTCGTTCTTCCAGCACAGGACGCGATCGAGGGGCCGGGCGAACGGGCCAGGCAGCAAGCCGAAGGCGCGGAAGAAGGCGCGGCTCTCCATCGCTGCCTTCCACATTCGGCGGGCGCCCAGCAGGTGGCCGTGCGCCAGACGGATCCGCAGTCCCTCAACCAGCAGGTCGGCCGGGTCGGGGAGCAGCGTCGCGCCCAGGACGTTCCCATAAAACGGCTGGAGCCAGTAGTCGTGGTTGCCCGGCAGGATCGTCAGCGAGCCGCCCGCGCGGCGAAACTCGGCAAGCGAGCGGAGGCTGGGATAGGCAGCGAGCTGTCGATCCGACTTCCGAGCGCCCATCCAGAAATCACAGAGGTCGCCGACGATCACCAGTGAGTCGGTCCGAGAGAGCCCTTCGACGAAGCGCCGGAATCGTTGGTCACGCTCGGGATGATCCTCGCGAAGGTGCACATCGCTGGCGAAGTAATGAGCCATCGTCAGGAGCCTCCCGCGGAATCGCCGCTGTCGAGGCCATCGAAGAGACCGGGACCTGCCAGTGCCGCGCGATCGGAGATTCGGGCCGATGAGAACCGGCTCGTACCCGGCACCGTCGCCGCGGCCAGTGCGTTCCGTCGCGCCGGGCGAATCCAGAGGGTCGGGTGCGCCGGATTCTGACTGGCAGCGTGCACGACGACCCGGCGGCCGACGGCACGGACCGCGCCTCGCGCGGCGTCAATCGCCAGATCCGGGCGGTTGCACTGGTCGCTCAGGTGCAGGAGGACGATGTGCCGGATCGCTCCGCGCCGCGAGCGCCTCAGCACGGCCTCAACCAACTCGGCACCCTGGCGGTTGGACAGGTGCCCGCGGTCGCCGAGATTGCGACGAATCAGGACCCACGGGCGCCCGGAGGACTTCTGCAGCGCCTCGTCGTGGTTGAACTCGACGCCCAGGACGTCCACGTCGGTCAGGATGTCGACCATCGATTCCGACCAGCATCCGGTATCGGCCAGGTAGCCGATGCTCACTGCCCGGGTTCGCCGGGCCGGCGAGAGCTCGATGCGGAAACCAAAGGTCGCGCCGCCATCGTGCTCGACCGGGAATGGCTCGACCCGAGCGCCGGTGGACGTCAGGAAAGGGCGACCGGTATAGGTCGAGACCAGGCCGGCCTCATCCATCTGGCGAAAACCTGGGTCGCGGGCAAGGACCGCGCGATGGCTCTCGTGGCAGTGCAGGCTGATGCCTCGCCGCCCCAGCTCGGCGATGGTCCCCGGGTCGACATGATCGCGGTGCGTGTGCGTTAGCGCGACGGCGGCCACATCGGACCAGCACGCCCCGACGCTCTCCAGCCGCTCGGCCATCGCCCTCGGCCCCAGACCCGCGTCGATGACGAGCCCTGGACCGTCGCCCCGGACCAGCGTCGCGTTCCCCCGCGACCCGCTGGCCAGCACGGCGAACTGCACCGATGGCCCAACACCCCGCGGTGCCTCTTGCCCCCTCACCGCAACACGGCCTGACTCACTCGGCCCCTCCTGTGGATCTGGACTGGACTGGACTGTACGGGACGGGACGGGTCGGCTGGGATCGGATCGGAGCCTCCCGCCGCCGCCGCGAACCGGAACCGACACGCCCGGCCAACCAAGGACCCTAGTGTAAAATGGATCGTTGTCTCCCGGCAAGGCGAGACGTACCGCGCGCATGTTTACTGCCCGATCGCGAAAAACCGGAAAGATCCTCTCACGTTGTCACCGCTGGTGTACGATGACGCGGTCCTTTCGCGCTACCGCCCCACCCAACCCGATGCAGGAGCGGCCCGATCGATGGTCTTCGTCTCCGCCCATCCCATTGTCCAGAGA
>JAKAUH010000193.1 GCA_021818605.1 Planctomycetota bacterium | reverse complement strand
CCAGCAGGAGAACAACACACCAGCCCTGGGCACCACCCCGGGACTCCGTCGCCTACCCCCCATTCGAGCCCTGAAAGTGCGACACATGGGTCGCTCAGCGCCTCCCTTTTCGCGCCCTTTCAGAACTTCTTCCTCGGAGTTTGCCGGTTCCCCGAGGCGATGCCCCGGGCTGATATCTTGCGCCCCTTCGGGGCTTTGGGCGGTGGTGTCCAGCGACAAGTCTCCATGAGGGACGAGAAATGAGACCCAGGCCAATCACGGCCCAAAGGAAAACCCCGCCGCACGTCGATGCGCAGGGCAGGGCCGCCTGAGCCGGACCGCATCTACTTATATTGATCCAAAACGCCCATAGATTAATCGGTGTTTCCGCCTGCGTCAACGAGGGAAGCCGATGGAGCCATCGACGTTTCCCGGAAGTGCCTTCCCGGCATATGATCAGGCGATCAGCCAGGGCCCTGGATTCTCGACGGCGGCGACGAGGCACTGGAGGAAGCGGGCGGCGGGGGCGCCGTCGACGATCCGGTGGTCGAAGGTGAGGCTGAGGCTCATCCGGTCGCGGCCGACGGCCCGGTCGTCGACCATCACCGGCTGGCGGACGATCCGCCCCATGCCGAGGACGGCGCATTCGGGCGGGTTGATGACCGGCGTGAAGCCCTCGATGCCGAAAGAGCCGAGGTTGGTGATCGTGAATGTGCCGCCCTGCATCTCATCCGGGCGGATGCGGCGCTCGCGGGCACGCCGAGCCAGGTCGCGGGCGCGGGTGACAATCTCGCCCAGGGGTAGGCTTGCCGCACTCCGGATCACGGGGACGACCAGGCCCTCCTCGGTATCCACCGCGAAGCCGATGTTCGCCTCGGCCGGGACGATCAGCCGGTCGTCGGCCCAGGCGGCGTGGAGCATCGGGTGCTCACGCAGGGTCAGCGCGGCCAGCTTGATGAGCACCTCGAGATAGCCCGGCGGCTCCTTGCCGGCAGGCGCGGCCGCGGCCGCGCGGTACTGGGCCCGCAGGCCGACCAGGTTCGTCGCATCGGCCGTGGTGTGCAGCGTGACCGGGACCGTTGTCTGCCGGCTCCGGACCAGCCGTGCGGCGATCGTCGCGCGCGTCGGCCCGACCGGGACGCTCGTCCCCTCGATCGGCGGCAGGTCGCGGGATGCCTGGGCCCGCGCGGCCGAGGCGGCGGCCAGGACGTCGACCTTGCGGATCCGACCCGTGCCGCCGCTCCCCGCCAGCCGGGTCCAGTCGACACCCAGCTCGCGCGCCAGCCGCCGGGCCAGCGGCGAGCTCCGCGGCCGGTCGCCGCGACGCGAGGCCCGGGCCGCTGGTGTCGCGGCCAGGGTCGAGTTCTCGGAGCCGGCCGGTGCCGCGGCAGAGACGGCGATCGGCTCGCGGGTGTCGCCGTTCGGCGCGGATTCTCCCGGGGCCAGCAGGTGGCCGATGACGATGCCGACGGCGACGATCGCGCCGGCCTCGGGGGCATCCACGGCGATGTGGAGCGTGCCGGACTCGATCGCCTCGATGTCCTGCGCCGCCTTCTCGCCCTCGAGGGTGAATAGCGGCTCGCCGGCCTGGACGGACTCGCCGGGGCCCTTGAGCCAGCCGACGAAAACGCCCTGGTCCATGTTCCAGCCCAGCCGGGGGATCGTGATCGCGACGGCCATGGCGGACGGCTACTCCCGGATCAGAGCGCGGATGGCCTCGGCAATCGCCGAGGCGTTGGGAATGATCGCGGCTTCCAGCGGCGGGCTGTAGGGCGTGGGCGTGTGCACGCCGTTGAGACGGTGGATCGGCGCGTCCAGGTCGTCGAAGCCCAGGTCGGCCATCCGCGCGGCAACCTCGGCGCCCACGCCGAACGGAGCAAAGTCCTCGTCGACGATCAGGAGCCGGCCCGTCTTGCGCAACGATTCGTGGATTGTGGCGGTGTCCAGCGGCGAGACGGTGCGCGGGTCGATCAGCTCGACCGAGATGCCCTCGCCGGCCAGAGTCTCGGCGGCCCTGAGAGTCTCGTGCACCATCTTCGCCAGCGCGACGACCGTCACGTCCGAGCCCTCGCGCACCACCGCCGCGCGACCGAACTCGATCTCGTAGTCGCCCTCGGGAACCGGCGCCTTCGTGCCGAGCAACTCGCGATGCTCGAGGAACAGCACCGGGTCGTCGCAGCGCAGGGCATGTTTGAGCAGTCCCCTGGCGTCGTAGGCATTCGATGGGACGACCACTCGCAGGCCCGGGAAATGGCCGTACATCGTGTAGTAGTTGCCCGAGTGGTGTGTCGCCGCCGAGTGGCCGATTCCCACGCAGCCGCGGAGCAGGACGGGCATCTTCAGCCGGCCGTTGCTCATGTACTGAATCTTGGCGATCTGGTTGAGGATCTCGCCGATCCCGTCGAGGACGAAGTCGGCGAACATGAAGTCGACGACCGGGCGGGTCCCGGTCATCGCGGCGCCGCAGGCCAGGCCGACAAACCCGCGCTCGCAGATCGGCGTGTCGCATAGGCGGACCGGCCCGTACAGGTCGAACAGCCCGGTCGTGGTGGCGAAGTTGCCGCCGCGCTTGCCGATCCCCTCACCCATCACGAAGATCCGAGGGTTGGCGGCCATCTCGCCGGCGAGAGCCTCGAGCGTCGCCTTCATCCAGGTCAGCTCGCGACCACCGCCGGGCGGCCGACTGGTGGAGGTCACCGTGCCCGCAGCCGCTCGCGCCGGTTCGGCGTAAACGTGATCGGCGGCCGTCGAGGGATCGGGCCAGGGGCTCGACTCGGCGAACGCGAGTGCCTCGGCGGCCCGCGATTCGACCTGCTCGTCGATGGCGTCCAGCTCGGCCGCCTCGACGGCCGATTGCTCGACGAGGCTGCGGCGCAATCGCTGGATCGGGCAGCGCGTCTTCCACCGCTCGACGTCCTCGCGCGTGCGATAGGAGTAGTCGCCCATGCCCTCGGCGTGGGGGCGAGTGCGGTAAGTCTTGCACTCGATGAGGGTCGCGCCGCCGCCGGC
This sequence comes from Planctomycetota bacterium, assembly GCA_021818605.1. GTDB lineage: Bacteria > Planctomycetota > Planctomycetia > Isosphaerales > Isosphaeraceae > JAKAUH01. The sequence goes on along the minus strand of JAKAUH010000193.1, from coordinate 1,924 downwards.
TCGGGCGCGTTCGACGGCCTGGCGAGCGGCCTCCCAGACGGCTGTCACGTCGTTGCCGTCGACCTCGACTCCGGGCAGCCCATACCCGGCGGCGCGGGCGGCGACGCACGGCTGCCCGCTGGAGTAGTCGAACGGGACCTCGGTGGCGAACTCGTTGTTCTCGCAGACGAACAGCACGGGCAGCTTCCAGATGCTGGTCATGTTGAGGCCCTCGTGGAAGGCGCCGTTGTTGACGGCGCCGTCCCCGAAGAAGGCCACGGCGACGCCATCGGTTTTGAGCAGCTTGAAGCTGTAGCCCGCCCCGGCGGCCTGGAGGATGCAGGGACCGACGATCCCGCTGGTCCCCATCATGCCGACCTCGGGGGCGAACAGGTGCATGCTGCCGCCGCGGCCGAACGAGCAGCCGGTGGACCGGCCGAGCAGCTCGGCGGCCAGCGCGCGCGGCTTGACTCCCTTGGCCAGGGCATGGCCGTGACCGCGATGCGTGCTGAAGACGACGTCAGCGGCCCGCAGATGATCGCAGACGCCAACGGCGATCGCCTCCTCGCCGACATACGTGTGGCAGGCCCCGTGCACCAGCCCGCGCTGATGGGCCCGCGCCAGGTGCTCCTCGCAACGGCGGATCGTCTGCATCCGCCGATAAAGGTCGAGCCGGCGATCGGTCTCCAGTCCCACTCCCGCCCGCGCTTTCACGGTCGCCGTCGCCATCGGCCCGTTACTCCCAATAAGACAGCCGCCTCCGGCGACCGTTTTGCCTGGCCGGCCGGAGACGGCTCTCGGGTTGGCACGACCCGTCGTTTATTCTACTACCACCCCGGTCGGATGCCAGGGGATGGCGGCCCCGGAACCAGAATTCCTCGAGATCGTTTTCCCCGGCTGCACGCGGCCTCCCGTCAAGGCAGCGGCCACTGCCGCGAGCCGTTCCGCCGCGTTATCATCGACGCTCCCACACGCGAACAGCCCCGTTTTTCTCGAGACCCCCAGGAGCAGGCCATGCCTACCGATTCCCTGTTCACCCGTCGGGGCTTCGTCGGCCTCACCGCCTCGGCCGCGGCCCTTGCCCCACTCGCGGCCGGCGCCCGCGCCCGCGCTTCACTCGCCAGTGAACAGCAGGCGGCCGAAGGCTCAACCGCCGACCCCTGGCTGGGCCTGAAGATCGGAATCGCCTCGTACACGTTTAGCCGGATCCCCCTCGACACGACGATCCAGGACATCCGCCGCGTCGGGGTTCATTACGTCTCGATCAAGGAGGCCCACCTGCCGCTCAAGAGCACTGCCGAGCAGCGCAAGGCCGTCGTCGAGAAGTTCCGCAAGGCCGGCATCACGCCGCTGAGCTGCGGTGTGATCTCACTCAAGGGCGACGAGAGCAACCTGCGCCACGCGTTCGAATACGCGCGGGATGCCGGCATCCCCACGATCGTCGGCGCACCCTCGCGCGAGGCCCTGCCGGCGCTCGAGACGCTCGTGAAGGAGTTCGGCATCAGGCTGGCGATCCACAACCACGGGCCCGAGGACAGGGTCTGGCCGTCGCCGCTCGACGTCTGGCAGGCCGTGCAGAAGCTTGACGAACGGATCGGCCTCTGCATCGACGTCGGCCACACGGCGCGGTCCGGAGTCGATCCGGTGCACGCAATCCGCACCTGCGCGGCGAGGCTGTACGACGTGCACCTGAAGGACCTGTCGCACCGCCAGGGCAAGTGGCGGACCGTCGAGGTCGGCCGGGGCGACCTCGATATCCGCGGCATCCTCCAGGCCCTGCGCGACGTCCACTTCAGCGGCCACGCGGGGCTCGAGTACGAGAAGGACATGCAGGGCCCGCTGCCGGGCGTCGCCGAGAGCATCGGCTACATCCGCGGCACGCTGGCGTCGATGAGGTCGAGCGGATGATTTCCGGCCTGGCCCGAGTTCCGGCGATCTCCGCCGT
>JAKAUH010000024.1 GCA_021818605.1 Planctomycetota bacterium | reverse complement strand
GGAACCCGCCGGGATCGTCTCGGTGGCGATCGGCCAGTGGGCCGTGGTCGCGGCACCAGCGTGGATTCGCACGCTGCTGGGCTCGTGCGTCGGCGTGGTCCTCTACGATCGGATGAACCGGGTCGGCGGACTGGCGCACGTCGTGCTGCCCGCCTCGGTCGGCCCGGTGGACCACCCGGGCAAGTACGCCGATACCGCGGTCCCGGCGGTGGTCGACGAGCTCGAGCGCCGGCTGGGCCCGCGCACCCGGACGCGCCTGGTCGCCAAGCTCGCCGGCGGGGCCAGCATGTTCCCGGTGGGCAGCGCGGCCGAGTCCGTCTCCATGCTGAACATCGGCCGGCGCAACCAGGACGCGATCGAGGCGATCCTGGAGACGATGCGGATTCCCGTGATCGGCCGCGACCTTGGCGGCACCACCGGCCGCCGCTTGACCCTCGACACCGTTTCGGGCATCGTCGCCATCAGGATCCCGGGGGGAGCCGAGTATTCGATCTAGTCATTGGTCGGCGGATGGCGAGCAGAGGACGAAGCGCCGAGGGCAAACGGTAGCAGGCACACGACCGATGACCGATGACCCATGACAAAGGACCAGCAGACATGAAGCGCCTACTCATCGTCGACGACGCGCTGTTCATGCGGAAGATGATCGGCGGAGTCGCGGCGGAGGCCGGCTGGGAGGTCGTGGGCGAGGCCGGCAACGGGCTCGAGGCGATCCTGCTCTACGAGCAGCTCCGGCCCGACCTGGTGACGATGGACCTGGTCATGCCCGAGATGGGCGGCCTCGAGGCGCTGCGGCGCATCCGCGCCGCCGACCCGAACGCCCGTGTGGTCGTGGTGACGGCGCTCGACCAGAAGCGGGTTTTGATGGACTCGATCCGCGAGGGCGCGATCGACTTCATCGTCAAGCCCTTCGAGCGGCAGCGGGTGTTGAACTTGCTGGCGAAGCTGGCAGGATAGAGAGACGAGTGGAAAGCCCGCGATCCGCAATCCCGGCGCCGGATGAATCCAGCGAATCGAGGCCCGACGTGGCGAACCTCAGCAGTGAACGAGAAAGCCCGACGGGAGAACGGCGCGGCGGCGAGGGCCGTCGCGTGCGGGTCCTGATCGTGGATGACTCGGCCCTGATGCGCCGGCTGCTGTCGGACCTGCTCTCCTCGGCCGCCGAGATCGAGGTCGTCGGCTTCGCGCGCGACGGCCGCGAGGCGATCGCCGAGGCCGCACGATTGAGGCCCGATGTCGTCACCCTGGACGTCGAGATGCCCGAGGTCTCCGGGCTCGAGGCGTTGCCGACCCTGCTCGCCGTGCACGAGGTCCCCGTGCTCATGGTCAGCTCGCTCACTCAGGAGGGCGCCGAGGTCACGCTCCAGGCCCTCGAGCTGGGCGCGGTCGACTATCTGCCCAAGCCCCAGAAGAACCCGCTCGGAGAGATGCGCGCCGCTCGCGACGTCCTGATCGCCAGGGTGCTGGCCGCCGCGCAGAGCCGCGTCCGCCGGCCCGGGCGCGGGCGCGGCGCCCGCGCGCGGCCCGTTGATGCGGGCGCACTCGCGGCCCCGCCGGCGTCCTCGATCGCGGCATCACCCGACCGGCCGCGTCGAGGGCCCGCCGCGCCGGCCCCAGAAGTCACGCCGATCGGCGTTGTCGTCATCGGGATCTCCACCGGCGGGCCGCAGGCGCTCAGCCAGGTCTTGCCAATGCTGGCCGCCCCCATCCCGCCGGTGCTGATCGTGCAGCACATGCTCGCCGAGTTCACCAGCGTGTTCGCCCAGCGGCTCGACCGCTACACGGACTCATCCATCCGGGTGAAGCAGGCCGAGGAAGGGGACGCGATCATCGCCGACCGGATCCTCATCGCCCCCGGCGGCCGGCACCTGGCGATCACCGGAAAATCCCCGCGCGCCCGGGTGACGATCAGCGACGAGCCCGAGGTCAGCGGCCACCGGCCATCGATCGACGTCCTGTTTCGCTCGGCCGCCGCGGCGTATGGATCGGCCGTCGCCGCGATCCTGATGACGGGCATGGGCCGCGACGGCGTCGACGGCTGCAAGGCGGTCCGCCAGGCCGGCGGGCTGACCCTCGGCCAGGATGAGGCGACCTCGGTCGTCTACGGGATGAACAAGGCAGCGCTGATCGAGGGGACACTTGTTGCGCAGTTCGCGCTCGACGGACTGCCCAGCATCCTTCAGGACCTGGCCGCCTACCGCGCCCGGCTGGGGAGTTGATACTCATTCTCCTCGACGGGGCGGGGCCTACCGCGGCGACGCACCGGGGATGGATCGGGGGGTCTCACGCGGAAACGCGGAGGAGCCAGGCAGGGGCGCAGAGAGGCAAGCAATCGACATCGCCCCGGACCGCCGCGCGGCTCCGGGGACAATCGACATCGGCATGTCTGGAAGGTGTCCATGCGAAGCTCGGTGATCGTGGTACTGTCGCTGGCCTGGACCGGCGGCGTCAGGGGCCAGGATATGCGCGACCGCATGCGGGTCGCCGACGACGAGAAGGGGACCTGGCCATACAAGGACGCCTACCGGAAGGGCCGGGCCGAGGCCGATCAGCAGCTCAAGGACCAGTGCGCCACGATCGACACCCTGGGGTTCGGGGCCTGGCCGGCCGAACGCCTCGACCGCGGGACGGGGCTTCCCTGCTACCTGCTGGGCTGCATGATGAGCGACGAGATCCTGGGACGGATCGGTGGGCACAACGACCGCATCCGTGAATATCTCAAGCAACAGGGATACCCGAAGTGTTCCTACAAGCCCTGGGAGAAGGAGCTTTTCGGGCTGAAGGCGTACACCGAGTCGCGCCGGTAGCTCGTGAGGCCCGAGACGCTGACGGTGGACGGCCCGGCGTGGAAGTCGCCGGACGGATCGGGCACGGTCCGGGTCGTGGTGAAGGGCGTCAAGGGGCCGGCCGGCGAGGTCACGAAACTCACCTGGCTGGAGATCTGCGCCCAGGGACGGCCGCCTGAGGCTGCCTTTCTCCTCACCGGGGGCGACGACACGTTCGAGCTGTTCCCGGGGCCGGAAGGATCGGGCCTCGCCGTCCTCGCCTGGAAGGGCTCTCGCGGCAGGGACTTCGAGGCGATGGATCTGAAGAAGGGAAGGGGCGTGCGGATCGAGCAGGACTTGCCGCAGGCCGTGCTCTCGGACGACAAGCCCGCCGATCGGCCGGGCGGACGCTGAGGCCCGCGATCGGGGATTCCCGCGGCGACGCCGGTACCGATCAGGTCGCGGAACTGCCGGTCGCGCGATGGGCTCCTTGACGCCGGCTCTCCTTCCGGTCGACAATCCACCTATCCCACCCGCCAGATGGAGGAACCTCAAGATGGGCGCCCTTGCCGACTCAATCATGGTCTACGCTCAGCCGCTGCTCGAGGGGAGCGACGGGTCTCAGGAAGAGATACAAAAAGCGTTGGATTTGACCTTGTTGTGTTACAACCTCGCCCTGGTGCCGGACGACCAGAGGGAGGAGGTCCTCGCGAAGTTCCGAGCCGAAGGCGGCATGAGCAATCAGCAATTCGCCGAGTTCCGAAGCGGGGTCATCGATCCCATGATCCGTCGGCACGAGCAGATGTTTCCGCACCTGCACAATCGGGCATTCCCGGGCGCCATGACGGCTCGACCCTCGATGTCGGCGCCGGCATCGGCGCAGGGGTCGGTGCAGCCGCGCCCCGGCGACCCGTACCCCGGAACCGACCGATACGCGCCGTGTCCCTGCGGCAGCGGCGAGAAGTACAAGTTCTGCTGCCGCAAGAAGGGGCGCTGACAGCAGCCGTTCGGCGAAAGATTTCCCCGATATCGTCGCGAATCCCTCGCCGCACACCGGACTTCAACACGGGCCCGCCCGGTGAGTGAATCCATCTACAGTCGCCGGATGCGGGCAGAATCCGAGGTGGACTTGCCATGCTGAGCGATTCCTGATAAGGTCCCCCGACTGCTTGAGTCATTCCCCCGAGACCCGCGGCTCGATTACGAGCCGCCTCCCCTACCGATCAAGGATGATCACCATGAGGACCAGGCCCGCCCCGACCCTCGCCTCGACCATGATTGCGCTGACCCTCGCCGCGCCGTCCGTCCGTGCCAGTTCGATGGTCGACTCGATCACGCCGGGCACGCTGACCGCCGCGCAGTTCAACGCCGATTTCACGGCCATGAACAATGCGATGTCGAACAGCTTCACGCTGCTGAACACGCCGACGACGGGCACGGTCGAGTCGCAGGCCTTCCGCGGCGTCGGGCAGTTCCTGGGCCTGACGGCCTTTGCGTACCAGTTCCACGTGAACAACGTGATCGACAACACCGGCCAGCCGGCAAGCGTCAACAGCGCGGCGCTCGCCTTCAATGCCACGCCGTTCCCGGCCAATCTGGGATCGGGCCCCGCGGCGCCGGCGTACCTGGTGACCGGCGGCCAGATCGGCGGCATCGGCGCGTCGGGATCTCCGCCGGGCGCCCCGATGCCGTCGTCGATCGCGTTCGTGCCGGGCGCCTCTCCCAGCGGCAACGGCTCGCTGACATTGCAGTACCTCGACCCGATCGCCGGCGCCGGACCGCTCGGGCCCGGGTCGACCAGCGCCACGCTCGTGGTGATCACGAAGAACTCCAGGATCGGCACGCCGTTCGTGAGCATCGAGAACGCCGATCCGCAGAACGGCTATCCCCGCGCGTACGCGCCCATCGGCGAGATGCCCGGATGCTCGAAGTGCTGATACGGGGTCATCGGGTCGTACCAGTACAAGACTTTCTTGCCCGACGCTTGCGACTTCGCAGCGGTATTGCTCGACGCAGTCGGCGCGGACTGTCGCGCAATCAAGTAGCCAATGCCGCCGGCCACGATCAGCAGGACCAACGCGGCAACCGCCGCCACGACACGTTTTGCGATGGTTCGATTCATGGCAGTTGGTCCGGCAAATTGATGGC
>JAKAUH010000003.1 GCA_021818605.1 Planctomycetota bacterium | reverse complement strand
ATGGAACAGTCGAGGAGGGCCAGGCATTTTCCGAGGCCGGACAGATCGTTCGCATGGCTCCCGCCTGGCCGTCGGACCTCGTCGAGCTCGATGATTGCCCCATGAATACCACACCGACGCCCGTGACCGCCGACCGCCGCAAATGGGCGTTCGACCAGATCCTCGGAACGATCAAGGGCTGCGGCCCGCACGGCCATCTCGTCGACGTCCGTGACCTGCTCCGCCCCGTGCTGGGACCCGATCGGCCCCTGGTGATGCTCTGCCCGCACGCCGACGATGGGGCCATCACGGCTGCGTGCCTCCTGCACGAGTACGCCGTCCGGCGCGGGCTGCCGGTCATCGAGGTTCTCGTCTTCGCCGGCGAGCGCAACGTCGCCGCCCCGTGGCTCAACGATCAGAAAAAGATCACCGTGCGCGAGGGCGAGTTCCGGCTCGAGTGCAATGTGCTGGGCGCCGAGGGCGTCTCCTGGAACCTCGAATGCTACAACCGCCCGGGTTATCAACCGACCGAGGCCGACATCACCAAGGTGGTCGACTGGTTCACCCGCCGGCGTCCCGGTGCCGTGATCGTGCCGCCGGCAAACGACGCGCATGTGGCCCACCGGGTGACCCGCGCCCTTACGGCGATCGGGCTCGTCGGTGCCAGCCTGGACGATGCCCTGGTCCTCTCCGGCTGGACGCCCTGGGGTCCGCTTCCCCAGCCCAATGCCTATTTCACCTACGATGGCGAGTCCGAGCGGACCAAGGAGTGGGCTATCCACTGCCACGCCTCGCAGGTTCTGCTGACCGACTACACCCAGTACTGCTCCCACCTGGGCCGGGCGTACGCCGCCCTGACACGCGAATGGGCCGAGGGGCACAGCCTCGCCGGCCGCGCCCATCGCAAGGACGATCGCTTTGTCGGTGTCGAGTTGTTCCAGGTCGAGACCTTCGACCCCGTCCGATGCCGATCCTTCCCTCCCGACCCGATCCAGCTAGCGCTGGGCATCCTGAGCGGTAAGATCACCCGGGACCCCGACGAGCGTGATGCCTCCAGCGTGGCCCCCGCTTGCGAGCCGGCCGGGGCGGGAGTCTAGTCGCGGCAACAACGATCGACGCCGTGGCTCCGATCGCCGATTCACACAGGTCGGAAGGTCCGGATCCGAGTCATCGTCCTACCCCGCAATCCCCGCCCTGTTCGGCCGGGGCGGTGATCCAGCCGCCGAGGACCGAGACCATCGCCGCCGCCAGGAGACCTCGCCTTGAGCCAATTCGCCCCGGACTCTCTTCGAATCCGCGACATGCGCCTGCGAATCCTGCCCGATGCCCGGGCCGTCAGCCTGGCCGCGGCCGAGATCATCGAGGCCGCCATCCGCGAGGCAACCGCGGCGCGCGGGCAGGCCGTCCTGGGCCTGGCGACGGGGGCGACTCCCGAGGGCGTCTATGCCCGCCTGGCCGAACGCCACGCCGCCGACGAACTCTCATTTCGCCACGTGACCACCTACAATCTCGACGAATACTACCCGATCAGCCCGGTCGACCCGCGGAGTTACCGGGCGTACATGCATCGGCATCTCTTCGGCCGCGTCGATATCACCCCGAACCGGGCGCACCTGCTGGATGGGTCGGTACCCGAGTCGGCCGTCGCCGAGCACTGCGCCGCCTTCGAGGGCTGGATCGAGTCCGACGGCGGGCTGGACCTCCAGCTCCTGGGAATCGGCCGCAACGGCCACATTGGCTTCAATGAACCGTGCGGGCTCAGCGTCGATGAGGCAAGACGGCTGCGAACCCGGCTGGTCGAACTGCACCCGGTCACGCGTGCCGACGCCAGGCGGGAGTTCGGCTCGGCCGAGGCGGTTATCCCGACGGCGCTGACCCTGGGAGTCGCGACGATCCTCGCCGCTCGCTCGATCCTGATCCTCGCCACCGGCGCTCACAAGGCCGAGGCCGTTGCTGCCGCCCTGACAGGTCCCGTGACGGCCCATCTCCCCGCATCGCTGCTTCAATCCGTCTCGCCGCGCGTGACCTGGATCGTCGACCAGGCCGCCGCGAGCGCCCTGCCGGAGGCTCTGGCTGCCGCGTCGCCGATCGGCTGACTCGACTCGATTGTCCCGCCGCTGCCTGTTGGCGCGAATCCGACGGTGTTACAATCGTCAGGATCCGATGGACCAATCGAATCAAATCGATGTCAAGGCGAGGTCTCCGATTGCCCCCGCGTGCGCGGCGACGGCGACGGAGTGGAAGGACGCGCCGCCGTGAAGCACTCATCTGGCCCACTCCGGACGTGGCGAACCGCCTTCCTGGTGGCCGGCCTGGTTCTCGTCTCGACGCTTCCCGCGCGGGCCCAGCTCACCACTCTGGACGAGGAGCGACTCCGGATCCTCGCCGACCCCGACGCGGCGAAGAAGAAGGCCGAGGAGAAGAAGGTCAAGCCCCCGTTCGAGTGCTTCAGGTCGCAGGTCGCGCCGTTCGACGTCCTTCCCTATGTGAAGGCGCATCACTGGAGCACGCTGACCCTGGAGCTGCGGGCCAACGAGGCCGACTACGACGGCCTGCTCCAGACTGACCCCGTCCCGATGCCTCCCATGCCGCTGGAGATGGTCTTCCGCCGCGAGGCACGCCTGGTCAAGGAACAGACCCGCGCGCCGAGCCAGCAGGTGCTCGTGAACATGGTGCCGAAGGAGTGGACGCTCACACTCCTGCGGCCCAATGCCCTGCGCGGCGACGCGAGCTGGCCGGCCATCCTGACGACGCTCGAACCGCACCAGGTGCTGATCCTGGTCCTGAGCAAGGACTCGACCGACCGGTTTGCCACCTGGGGCAAGATGGCAGCGATGATCCCGACGCAGACCGATCGCGACGCGATCCAGCAGGTCGACCGCCAGCGGTACTATCGCCTGGTTCTCCCCTCCGAACCGGACAGGCTGGCCCTGTCGTCGCATCCCCTGACATGGAGCACCATCAGCCACGTCGTCTGGGACGCGCTGCCGCCCGATTCGCTTTCGGTCTCCCAGCAGCAGGCGCTCCTCGACTGGCTGCACTGGGGCGGACAGTTAATCTTCACCGGCGGTGCGGATCAGCCGTATTCCCTCTTCCGCGAGAGCTTTCTCGGGCCGTATCTTCCGGGCGAGCCGACCGGCCAGATGGTCCCGCTCGCCGAGGCCGACCTCCAGCCATTATCGCACGCGTACCCGCCGCCCGTGCTCAACACGATGATCGAGCAGCCCGGGACGACCTACCTGGCGGCCGCAACACTGCGGCCGCCCACGAAGAAGCCGGTCTATCTATCGGTCCTTCAGCCCGCCGAGGGTGCCGCGACGATCCCGCTGGGCGAGGGGAGTCCTCACCTGCTGGCGGTCGAGCGCCGGGTCGGCCGCGGACGAATCACGATGCTCACGATTAACCCGACCGAGCCGACATTCGCGGCCTGGTCGGGCCTCGACACCATGGTCCGCCGGGTGATCCTGCGGCGCCCCGAGGAAAACTATGAGCACGTTCCGAGCGGCCGGCGCCCGATATCCGTTGGCGGCCCGAGCCAGGCGCCAGGCTTCCTCGGACCGAATGACCTGACGTGGTATCGGATCACCTCGCGTGATGCCCGCGCTGGTGATGACAGGGGGCCGTTGCCCCAGACGCCGAAAAAAGCCCCGTCGGCGACCAGCAAGGAGACCGTCGAGGTCGATACCATGTCCGTTCCAACGGATGAGGAGCCGGTCTCGCTCTCGGGCATCGCCGACTGGCGCGATACCACAAGGATTCCTGTGCTCGCGCGCGACCTGCTCGAGCAGGCCTCGGGCCTGACGATCCCCAGCTCGATGTTCGTCCTGAAGGTGATCCTGGCCTATCTGATCGCCGTCGTGCCGGTGAACTGGCTGGTCTGCCGCGTGGTGCTCCGTCGCCGCGAGTGGGCCTGGCTCTTCGTTCCCATCGTGTCGCTGGTCTTCGCCTTCGCCGTCCAGCGCGGGGCAGCGTACAACATGGGCTTCGATTCGGCCATGGACGAGATCGACCTGCTCGAGGTTCAGGGCGGCTATTTCCGCGCGCACCTGAGCCGGTTCGCCTCGGTCTACACCACCGGCCACGGCAACTTCACGATCTCATACCCGAACAACCTCACCGCGCTGGCCCTGCCCATGTCGAGCGGTCGCGAGATCCCCGGCGAGGACGTGACGACCTCGATCTGGCAATCGGCACCGGTCCCGTCCCTGTCGCAGTTCGCCGTGCAGCCGCGCAGCCTCTCACTCTTCCGCGCTGAGGAGATGACCACGCTCCCCGGCTCGATCCGGCTGGAAGAGAACGGAGCCGGCCGCCGGGTCGTCAATGCCACCGACCTCGAGCTCCGCGACGCGACGCTCATCGACATCTCCGGCCCGCGCGAAGAGGACCGAAAGGAGCGTTACCTGGGAACGATCGCTCCGGCCAGCGCGGTGGAGCTCGAGAAGCTCGAGCCGCGCCCGTTTCCCGAGCGCATCGTCGCGGAATCGGGACCCGATCCCGACACGTTTCTCCGCGTGGTCCGCACGACCTGGGAGCCGCGCGACGAGAACCAGGGCGAGATCCGCCTGGTCGCCTGGGTGCCGCAGCCGATGCCCGGCCAGACAATCGATCCGCCGACGGACCGCACGCGCGGATGCACGGCCATCCTCGTGCACCTGCGGAGCGGGCCGCCGCCCAGTCCCGATGGGCCGCACTTCAACCTGGCGCATACCACCGTGAGACGCGGCCCGCCGCCGCAAGCGACCGGGGGCATGCCGCCCGGAATGACCTACATGATCGCGAACCCCGACAAGGGCCGGACGCCACAGGCTCGCGCCGCCCGCCCGAAGCCGTAAACGATCGACAAGATTTTCCCGCAACAGCGCGATCGCGAATCGCGTCCCGACCGAGCGACCGAGCCCCGGAGGCCCACGACCGATGATCGAGGTGATCAAGATCG
>JAKAUH010001139.1 GCA_021818605.1 Planctomycetota bacterium | reverse complement strand
GACCTGCCCGGCGAGCCGCCCGTCGACCTGACGGCCACTCTGCACGTCGCCCCCTGATCTTGCCCGACCGCCCGGCGGCCCGATCGCACCGCCCAGGGGACAACCCCGCCGCCGCCCGGTATAATTCCGGCGCGTGGGAGGATCCGAATCCGGCGCGAGCCGCCCGGACGATCCTCCCCGCCCGATCGGGCCGGAGAACACCATGAGCCAGCACCAGGAGAATCGGGGGCCGAACGCAGGCACAGGCACAGGCACAGGCACAGGCGCCGTGGAGGAGATCGAGGTCCGCGGCCACATTGTCGACTCGCTGCTGCTGCCCAAGATCCTCGACCGCATCCTGATGATGGGCGGCTCGTTCGAGATCCGCGAGTGCAAGATCGGCGTGCGGCGCTCGGACCCGAGCTACGCCCGGATCGCGATCCGGGCCGGGGATCCCGAGGCACTCGAGGCCATCCTGGGCGACCTGGTCGAGCACGGAGCCTCGCCGGTGCAGCCCGAGGACGCGCAGACCGTCCCGGCGGACATCGCCGGCGCGTTTCCCGACAACTTCTACAGCACGACCAACCAGCCGACGGAGGTCCGCATCGGCGGGCGCTGGGTCGCCGTCGATGACCAGGAGATGGACTGCGGCATCGTCGTCGACCGCACGGCCGGGACGGCGCGATGCGTGCCGATGATCCGCGTCGCGGTCGGCATGCCGATCGTCGTGGGACACGCGGGCGTGCGCGTGCTGCCGATCGAGCGCTCGCGCGAGGTCACGCCATTCGGCTTCATGAGCTCGACCGTCTCGAGTGAGAAACCGAAGTCGGTCAGCGTGCAGGGCGTGGTCGACGCCATCCGAGCGACCCGCGCCTCGGGCAAGAAGGTGCTCCTCGTCGGCGGGCCGGCGATCGTACACACGGGCTCGGCCTCGCATGTCGCCCGGCTGATCCGCGACGGCTGGATTCAGGTTCTTTTCGCCGGCAACGCCCTGGCCACCCACGACATCGAGCAGGCCCTTTACGGCACCAGCCTGGGCGTCTCGCTTACGCGAGGCGAGTCGATCGAGCACGGCCACGAGCACCACCTGCGCGCGATCAACACCATCCGCCGCCTGGGAGGCATCAGCCAGGCAGTCGCGTCGGGGGTCCTCACCTCGGGGATCATGTACGAGTGCGTCAAGGCGGACGTCGACGTCGTTCTGGCCGGATCGATCCGCGATGATGGCCCGATGCCCGAGGTCATCACCGACACTCTGGCCGCACAGGACCAGATGCGTGAGGCGATCCACGGCGTCGACTTCGCGCTGTTGATCGCCACGGCGTTGCACTCGATCGCCACCGGGAATCTGCTGCCGGCCAGCGTGAAGGTCGTCTGCGTGGACATCAACCCCGCGACCGTCACCAAGTTGGCCGACCGCGGCACGTTCCAGACGATCGGCCTGGTGACCGACGTCGAGCCGTTCTTGCGATCACTGGTCGCGGGGCTATCCGCGGGGCCGGAGTCCCGGGATTGAGGGCGACCCATGCAAGCCGCACGCATTCTGATGTGCCCGCCGGATTATTTCGGCATCGAGTACGAGATCAACCCCTGGATGAACGTCCGGGTGGGGAGCGACACCGAGCGCTCGCGCGCCCAGTGGAGCGCGCTGGTCGCGACGCTGCGCGATCTGGGCGCGTCGGTCGAGCTGCTGGAGCCGGTCGCCGGGCTGCCCGACCTGGTCTTCACGGCCAACGCGGGATTGGTTTACGGCCGGACCTTCATCTGCTCGAGGTTCCGGTATCAGGTGCGCCAGAGTGAGGCCAGGCACTTCGCGAGCTGGGCCGGTTCGCGCGGATTCGAGGTCGTGCATCTGCCCGAGGGGCATCATTTCGAGGGCGCCGGCGACGCGCTGTTCTGCGGCGAGACGCTGTTCGCCGGTTATCGGTTCCGTAGCGACGTGCGGAGCCACCAGTGGGTTGGCGAGCGCCTGGGCGTCGAGGTGCTGCCGATGGAGTTGGTCGACCCGCGGTTCTACCATTTGGACACATGCTTCTGCCCGCTGGCGCCGGGGTGGGCCATCTACTACCCCGGTGCCTTCGACGAGTACGGCCGCTCGGTGCTCCGCGACCGCATCCCGAACCTGATTGAGGTGGCGGCCGAGGAAGCTGTATCCTTCAGTTGCAACGCCGTGGTGATCGGCCGCAACGTGGTGCTCAACCGGGGCGCGTCGAAGCTGATCGGCACGCTCGGCGAGGCGGGCTTCGCCACCCGCCCGCTGGAGTTCTCCGAGTTCATCAAGTCCGGCGGCAGTGCCAAGTGTTTGACGCTCCGGCTCGACGGCGAGGACGCGGCGGCCTGGAAGCATCAAGGCTTGCGGATTCAGGATTCGCCCAGGCCGGGCTAAGCGAGAGAAGGTGAGGCCAGCGATGGACGAACTGTACATCCTGAGACACGGGATCGCCGTCGAACCCGGGACGCCCGGTATTCCGGATGACGACCGGCCATTAACGCCACGAGGCCGACGACGGATGCACCAGATCGCGCGCGGCCTGCGCCGGCTGGACCTCCCGCTCGATCGGATCGTCACCAGCCCACTGCCCCGCGCCCGGGCGACCGCCGAGATCGCCGCCAAGGAACTCGGCGTCGAGAACCGGCTCGAGGAGGCCGATGTCCTCCGCGCCGGGTCCGACGCGCCGGCCATCCGCGACTGGCTTCGCGGTCGCACCGAGGACCGCCTGATGATCGTCGGCCACAACCCGTCGCTCTCGGACCTGATCGCGCTATTGGTCCTGGGCGAGGGCAACCGATCGTGGCCGGGGCCGAGTGTCTGCGAGCTGAAGAAGGGCGGAATCGCCGCGCTCCACCCCTCGGCCGACTCCTCCAATCGGTTCGACATCGCCTGGGTCGCGACGCCGCGGCTGATCCGGCGCCTTATCTGACTCCCACGAGGCCGAGGCGTATCTGACTCCCACGAGGCCGCGGCGAGGCGGCCAGCCGACGATCCGACGTGAGGGCCTAACATGAAATCGACCCGGAGCCGGTGGCAAGCGACCCGGCATAAGCTCGCGATGGCCGTGCTGGGACTGCTCTTGACCTCGACGGCGCAGGCCCAGCTCGAGCCGCCCGCAGCCCGGCCGCTCATCGGTTACACCGAGCTGCGCACCGATCTCTCCGGCGGCCGGCACGCGAACGTCGCCACGATGCGGGCGATGGTCGTCGGGCTCGACGGCTCGGGCCGTCGCGCGATCGCCGAGAACCTCAGCCGCGAGCCCGACACCTGGACCCAGTTCGCGGGCTGGTCGCCGGACGGACGGCTCGCGATCATCGGGCGCGGGTGGGAGAGCTCCGAAAACGCCCACTGGGAGGAAGAGCACCGGCAGTTCCGCTTCACCGCCGAGGGCTGGCTTTATGACATGTTCCTGGTCGACGCGGCCGCCGGCTCGACCGTCAACCTCACGGCCGTCGATCGCGTCAGCTTCTACAACACGGGCCTCTTCTTCTGGCCCGCAGATCCTTCCCGGCTCGGCTTCCAGGCGCTGATCGGCGGCAACTCGCACCCCTTCCGCATGGATCGCGACGGCCGGCGCAAGCGTGACCTGACGCTCGACTCGCGGGAGTTCGCCTACGGATTCGTCGCGTCGAGGGACGGCCGGCGAATCGCCTACCACAAGAGCTACCAGGTGTACGTCGCCGATGACGACGGCTCGAACGCCCGCCGGGTCGACACCGGCCAGCCGTTCAACTTCGGACCGCAGTGGTCGGCCGACGGCAAGCATCTCCTCTTCCTCGCCGGCCAGCACGAGAACTGCCACCCATATGTCGCCAACGCCGACGGCACCGGCCTGCGCAAGCTCGCCGATCGGGGAGGCTATCGGGGCTCGATCGCCTTCCTCGACGTCCCCGACTTCCACTCCGGCAGCAGCGACGTACCCGCCTGGTCGGCCGACGGCCGGGCCGTCTACTCCACGGCGAAGGTCGGCCCGAGTGTCGAGTTGTTCCGCGTCGCCCTCGATGGCCGCCCGGAGCAGATCACCCACTCCCCGGACGGTACGCTCCACTATCATCCGACGCCTTCGCCGGACGGCCGCTACCTGGGCTTCGGCACGATGCGCCAGGGCGTCCGCCAGCTCGACGTCCTGCGGATCGCCGATCGGGCCCGGCACTCGTTGACCAACCTGGAGCGCGGTCACGCCGCGATGTGGCCGCACTGGCAGCCCCCGGCCGCGGAATGATCGCGCTTCACCGCGAGGGTTGAGTTTCTCCGACCGGTGTCGATCGCATCGCTGAATCAACTCTTGACGCGCGTGACGTGTGCGGCTCAAGCTAGGGAGGTTTCGGAGCCCGTGCCCTCGGCGCGACTCGCCCGCCCGGGATCTGCGTGACACCGCGAGCAATGCACTCGTCCAGGATGCCGATGTCCCGTCACCTGCGCCAGGCCCTGTTCGCCGCCCTGATCGCGTGCCACGCGGTGGTGACGCTGTGCGGACCGAGCCTGCACGACCTGGCGGGCTCCTCGCACGCGTTCGGTCCCGCCGCCAGAGCGGACCGCTCCGACACCCCGGCGCAGCCGTCGCGCGATTCGGGGGACAACTGCCTCATCTGCCACTTCGTGGCCCAGGGCCAGTTGACGGTCGCCGCCTCGTGCGACCTCTCGGCCCCGCTAGCCGTCCCGCTCGTGATCGTCGAGATTCCCACGGCGCGGCCGCTCATCCACCATCTCGCCCCGAGCTCCCGCGCGCCTCCGGCGGTTCGCTCCTCACTGGCCTGAGGCTGGCTGGCGCGCCCGACTCCGACTCGCGCCCGGTCCGTCCCGCCGTCCCGGCATGTGGACGCGCCGGAGATGTACGACGGCAGCCCCGGACCGGACCGGACCGGCCTGACCAGAACACCGAATGCGCCCCGCCCGTCCGATCGCGGCATGACCCGGCGATCCGGGCTCGATGCGCCTGAAAGA
>JAKAUH010000228.1 GCA_021818605.1 Planctomycetota bacterium | reverse complement strand
ATCTGTTGCGACGAGTCGTTCGACCCGAAGCTCAAGATGCAGCCGACCGACTTCAGTCTGCAAATGGCCGTGAGCATCCAGAACTTCAGGACCTGGAAGGCCTCGGCCACCGCGCTATCGGCCAGCGAATATCATCCGGAGAAGGGGGCCCCGATGGCCGTCGTGCCCCACGTCGCGCGGCCGACGGCCCATCAATTGCGCATCAACGGCCGGGTCGAGTACAAGATCCTTCGCGATGTCGATCGCTGAGGCTCGTCATGCTACCGCGGCACCAGCGGCGCGAAGCGGGCGGCGGCCTCGGTCCAGGCGGCGGTGTCGCGCGGCTCGTAGACCGTCACCGGGAACGAGCGCGCGACGACCTCGCGCAGCTCGGCGATCGAGGCCAGCCGCCCGCGGCCGAGGGCCTGCATCAGGATATTTCCGATCGCCGTGGCCTCGATCGGGCCGCAGTGCACCGGGCGGGCGCAGGCATCGGCGGTGAACTGGCAGAGCAGGGTATTCTTGGACCCGCCGCCCACGACGTGGATCGTCTTGATCGTCGTGCCGAGCATCGCCTCGAGCCGCTCGATCGCCCATCGGTATTTCAGCGCCAGGCTCTCGAGGCAGCAGCGGACGATCGCACCCTCGTCCGAGGGAAGCGTCTGGTTCGTCCGCGCGCAATAGGCCCCGAGCCGCGCGGGCATGTCGCCCGGGGACAGGAACGACGCGTCGTCCGGGTCCACCAGAGCGGAAAAAGGGGGGGCAACCTGAGCCCGGGCGGTCAACTCCTCGTAAGACCATTCCCGCCCTGCACGAGCCCAGGTCCGGCGGCTTTCCTGAACGAGCCAGAGCCCCATGATGTTCTTCAGCAGCCGAGTCGTTCCCGCCACGCCCCCCTCGTTGGTGAAATTATACCTCATGGTATCGCCCGTGATGACGGGTTGTGTTACTTCCACGCCAAGCAAGGACCACGTGCCCGAACTGAGGTAGCACCAGTCGGGTGGCGACGGTGATGCGGATGATGATGAGCGGCTTCGCGCCGGCACCGCGGCGACGGCGCTCGCCGTGTCATGCGTGGCGGGTGCGATCACCGGGATCGCCCGGGTGATGCCGAGCTCGTCGAGCAGCGGCTGGCGGATCGGGCCGAGATCGGTGCCGGGCTCGATCAGCTCGGGCAGGATCGCGCGGGGGATGTTCAGGTCGCGGCAGAGCTCGTCCGACCAGGCGCCACTGTTCGGATCGAGCAACTGCGTCGTCGAGGCATCGGTGCGCTCGCCGGCGCGCCGGCCGGTCAGCAGCCAGTGGAACAGGTCGGGCATCATGAGCAGGGTCTCGGCCGATTCCAGCAGTGGCGAATTTGCCTGCGCCATCGCCAGGAGCTGGTAGACCGTGTTGAACGGCAGGAACTGCAAGCCGGTGATCTGGTAGATCCGCTCGCGCGGGACCAGCTCGAACGCGGCGTCGAGCATGCCGTCGGTCCGCGCGTCGCGGTAGTGCACTGGGTTGCCCAGCAGGGTATCGCCGCGTCCGACCAGGCCGAAGTCAACTCCCCAGGTATCGACGCCCACTCCGTCGAGCTCGCCGCCGCCCGCGGCGGCCTTGCGCAGGGCGATCTTCATCTCCTCGAATAGACGGGGCAGATCCCAGTAGAGCGTGTCCAGCATCCGGACCGGACCATTCGGGAACCGGTGGACTTCCTCCAGCTCGAGCCGCTCGCCGTCGAACCGGCCGAGGAGGCCCCGACCACTCTCGGCGCCCAGGTCCAGCGCCAGGTAATTGCTCGTCTTGGACATGTCGTCGACCCCTTCGCTCTTCACCGACCCGGCAAGCAAGTAGGTCAGGCTTTCCAGCCTGACGAGAACCGCCTGACGGGAACCGTCGGAGTCAGGCTGGAAAGCCTGACCTACCTGGGGTTGTACCCTCTGCCACGCGCAGGCGCTTCGCCCATGATAAGAGCCCCGTCCGCCCCGGACAAGGATGCCCGATTCGTGCCAATCCGAGACGATTGCTTCCCATCCTGCGGAATCGGCGGGTTGTCGGAACCTTGAGGGCGAGGAGTTACACTTAGGTGGCAAGTGAGCAAGTGGCTCGGTGGCGAGTCGTTTGGTTGGAGGGAGAGGTTCCGGGAAGGATCCGCTGTGAGCACATCACCCAATCGGGCGCTTCGGCGTGACTTTGAGACGATCTTCCGCATCGGGACGCTCGCGGGGCTGAGCGACGGCGAGCTGCTCGAGCGGTTCGTGGGCTCGGGTTCGGGAGTCTCGGGCGAGGAGGCCGAGGCGGCTTTTGCGGTCCTGGTCGAGCGGCACGGGGCGGGCGTACTGCGCGTCTGTCGCGGGGTCCTGGGCGATCGGCACGAGGCCGAGGATGCGTTCCAGGCGACGTTCCTGGTGCTGATTCGCCGCGCCGGGGCGATCCGGCGGAAGGAGTCGGTCGGGACGTGGCTGCTGGGCGTGGCGTACCGGGTGGCGTCGTGTGCGCGGGATGCATCGCGGCGTCGTCGCGGGCTGGAACGTCGATGGGTTGAGGACAGAAGGGCCGAGAGCGAGCGGGCCGACAATCCGCGCGCCGAGGAGCCGGGGCTCGACATCGACCTCACGGCGATGATCCACGCCGAACTGGGGCGGCTGCCGGAGTCCTTCCGCGCGGCGGTCGTGCTGTGCGATCTGGAGAACCGGCCGATCGAAGAGGTCGCGCGGATTCTCGGCTGGCCGGTCGGGACCGTGAAGAGCCGGCTGCATCGCGGGCGGCTGCGGCTGCGCGAGCTGTTGATCCGCCGGGGCGTCGCGCCCGGGGTGGCTGCGGCTGGTGTAAGTTCGGCGGCGTTGTCTTCGACGCAGGGCGCGGGACCGGTCGCGCCCGCGCTGGCCGAGGCGACGGCGCGGATGATGGCGGGGGCGATGGGAACGGGTGCGGGAGGCGTGCCAGCCGCGGTGCTGGCCCTGGTCGAAGGAGTCGGCGGGATGATGCTCATGACGACAGGAAAAGTGGCGGCGGCGATCGCCGCGGTGTTGCTGGGACTGGTCGCAATCGGGTTCGGCGCGATCACCGGTGGCCCACGTCCGGGGGATCAGGCGAGGCCGGCGGTGGCCGCGCCGGCGCCGGCCGTGGCGAAACCCGGACCAGCCAGCGGCGATCGGCCCGCCGCGGCGCGAGCCAAACGGCGCCCGCGGCCGGATGACCCGTACCGCATCGAGACGATCACGGTGACGGGCCGGGCGGCCGATGCGAAGGGCCGCCCGGTGGCCGGAGCGACGGTTTATGTGATCAACACCAATTCCACGAGCTTCGGCGACATGCCGCCGATCCTGGCGACCGCGACCACCGGGCCGGATGGTCGCTACATTGCGCGCGAAGTGGAGCTGCCAGTCTGGAAGCCGGCGCCGAGGCCGTCCGAGCGTGACGGTGGAGTCATCGTCACGTACCAGGACCTGCCCCAGGTCGAGCAGGGGGGGTTTCAGGTCGCGGCGACGGCGCCGGGGTTCGGGTTCACGTGGCATCGGCTGGCGTGCTACCGGCCCGGCGAACGGCCGCGGGCGGCGGCCGGCGCGGGCGGGGCAAAAGTCGATGAGCTGGAAGCCTTCTACCGCGGCGAGCCCATCGCGCAGGACCTGACACTCGGCCCGCCGGCCTCGCTGAGCGGGCGGGCAATGGACGACCTCGGCCGGCCGGTCGTCGGCGCGCGGGTGCGGGTCGGGGTGGTGAATGCCAACGCGGCGGGGACGATGCGGTCCTGGTCGTGCAGCCGCATCCAGCCGGTCACGGAGATTCCCTATGAGCGCCGGGCGTTCAGCGGCATCAGCGCAATGCCGGAGGCCCTGCTCTCGACCCGCACCGGCCCCGACGGCTCCTATCGGATCGACGCCCTGCCGCGCGAGGCGGAATTCCTGGTCTCGATCGACCCAGGTGGGGCGTATGAGTCCTTCCAGACCAGGGTGGGCACGACAGTGATGCCCCCGCGCACGGTGTTTCGCGCCGTGACGAAGCTTCGGGCCAGCAAGGTTCGCTACCTGGGGCATGACGCGGTGCTCGACACGACCTTTGCGGCGCCGCGGGACGTGCGGTTCAGAGTGCGGTCGGCGGCGACCGGTCGGCCGGTAGCAGGGGCGACGGTCCGCGCGAAGATCGACCCCGCAAGAATCCTGGGTACAGTGATCCACGAGGAGGGTGCAGCCCTCGAGGTGATGAAGGAGCTGCTCTACGTGGCCGGGTATCTGAATGTAGAAGATCTCGCGGCGTCCGTTGAGACCACGGGGTTCGCCGCGGACCTGATCCGATCGGGCGGGTTCGGCGTGACCGACGCGCAGGGGTACGCGACGCTGCACCTGCGGCCGGGCGAATACGGCTACGTCATCGAGCCGGCAATCGAAGATTCGCATCTGCCCGCGCGGGGATTGTTCCGCGTGGGCGAGGAGCAGGTCGCGAAGATCGGCGACGTGAAGCTCCAGCCGGGCGCCACGGTTTTGCTCGAAGCCCATGACGCGGCAACCGGCGCGGGCGTCGACGGGGTGTCGTTCCAGTACGAGACCGGCACGAGCCGCCTGCGGCGCGAGGTGCGCAGCCGGCCGTCGACGTTCGTCGACCACCCGCGCACCGATGAAAAAGGCCGGCTGCACGCGATCATGCCGCCGGGGCCGCGGCGGTTCCTCGTCGCCGGCCTGTCGCCGGGGTGGAAGCTCGCGGGTGAGCCAGTCATGGCAGTCGAGCTGCAACCCGGGCGCAAGACGACCGTCCGGTGGAAGCTGGCGCGGGTCGAGGAGCCATCAAGGACCGGCGATCGAACAACCGGCGCGCTGTTCCCCGACGAGCTGCTCGCGGCGTGGCGGCGGCTCGAGCGCAGCGCCTTGCCGGGCCGGTTCCGCGTGCGGCATTACACGGTGGACCTCGATCGCTCGCGGGTGCCGGTCGATCAGCTCGAGGCGTTCCTGGACGCCAACGACCTCGCCA
>JAKAUH010001020.1 GCA_021818605.1 Planctomycetota bacterium | reverse complement strand
GGCATGGTGGTATTTACCGTGATCATGGGCAACGCATTCGCCGCGTTCCCCGTGACGATCCGGTATGGCCGCGCATTTCAGCCCGACATGGCGATGCTGGGCGCCGTGCTGGCCGGTCTGGCCTGCTGGGATCGGGCGATCGACCCGGCACGCCCGGCGAGCCGGCGGGCGTGGCTCGGCGCGGGCTGGGTACTTCTGGCCATCGGCCTGGCGCTCAAGGTGATCGTGTTGCCGGTGGTGGCGGTGATGGCCTGGCGGCTCGAGTCCCGGAGGCGGGCGGCTCGCGTCGTCGCGATCGGGGTGGCGCTCGTGCCGGCGCTCCTCTGGTACGCCTGGGCGGCGCACATGGTCGCGGCGGGGGGGGGGTCGCGGGCGTCGGCCGATAACGGGGCGATCTGGATCGGATCGATCGCGGGCGCGGGGTCGGCGCTGCTGGATCGCGGCACCTGGGCGATGGTCCTGCGTTTCGTGGCCGTGCGGGCGTTCACGCCGATCGGCGCGATCCTCGCGCTGGCCGGGCTGATCGCCGCGCGAGGCGCGGGGGCCTGGCGCGACTGGGGGCTCGCGGCCGGAATTACCCTGGCGGTGCTGGCGCCCAAGCTGCATCACGAGTATTATTTCCTGCTCCTGGCGCCGGCCGCGGCGGCCGGCTGCGGGCTGGCGCTCGATCGGCTGGCGCGCGGTCGGCGGCTGGTGATGGTCGCGGGCGCCCTGGCGCTCGTGGCGATGGGCCTGGTCCAGGCGAGGTCGACGTGGCGCACGCCCGACGAGTGGACGGGGCTCGATGCGGCGTCGCGGGCGGTGGCGGAAGCGACCGAGCGTGAGGACTGGGTGGTGGCACCCGAGGCGCTGCTGTTTGCCTCCGATCGCCGCGGCTGCCGGCTCGAGTGGACTGAATCCGCCGCGCGGCGGGCGGCCGGCGAGTGGGGCGAGGCCGACTGCCGGGCGGTTCGCGGGCCGGAGGATCTGGTGGCCTTCTACCAGGATCGCGGCGCCCGGTATTTCGCCGACCTGGGGGATCGCGGGGATGACCCGCGCCGAATGGCCTTGCACGACGCGGTCCGCCGACGATACAAGGTCATTGTGGACCGTCCCGAGGTGCTGATCGTCGACCTGGGAGCGGTCTCGGCCGCCGGGATTCTGCCGCATGCCAACTGAAGTCCGGCCCGTCACGATCCCCGATTTCGCCGCGTGGAAGGCCCAGCGGCGCCGGATCAGCATGCTGACGGCTTATGATTTTCCGACCGCCCGTTTGCTCGACGAGGCGGGGGTGGATTGTCTGCTCGTGGGCGACTCGCTGGGCACCGCGGTGCAGGGCTGGGAGACCACGCTGAAGGTCACGCTGGATCAGATGGTCTACCACGCCGAGATGGCCGCCCGCGCCGCCCGACGCGCGCTGGTTGTGGCCGATCTGCCGTTCATGAGCTACCAGGTCTCGCCGCGGCAGGCACTCCGCTCGGCCGGCCGGATCCTCAAGGAGACGCACTGCCAGGCGGTGAAGCTCGAGGGGGGCACGCGGATGGCCCCGACGATCCGCGCACTCGTCGATGCGGGGATTCCGGTGATGGGGCATGTCGGGCTTCAGCCGCAGGCCGTGCGCACCCTCGGCGGGTACAAGGTCCAGCGCTCGGGCGAGGAGATCCTCGCCGACGCCCACGCCGCCGCGGCGGCCGGGGCGTTCGCCGTCGTTATTGAGTGCATTCCCAGCAGCCTGGCCGCGCGGATCACCAAGCAACTGACGGTGCCGACCATCGGCATCGGCGCCGGGCCGCATTGCGACGGCCAGGTCCTCGTCGTGCACGACATGCTCGGCCTCATCGAGCAGTTCCGGCCGAAATTCGTCCGCCGTTATGTCGAGCTTGGCCCGCAGATCCGCACGGCGGTTGCGGCTTACGTCGCCGACGTCGCCGAGGGGAGATTCCCGGGCGAGACCGAGAGCTTTCGGTAGCCCGCCAGCCGGTTAGATGAGGAGACCACCGATGGACGCGCCCACCCAGGACGAACTGAGCCAGAGACGCTGCAAGCCGTGCGAGGGCGGGGTCCCGGCTCTCTCGCGCGAGGAGGCCGAGGCGACCGTCCGCAACGTCGAGGGCTGGATGCTCGACTCTGATGCGAAACGGATCACCCGGTCGTGGACCCTCGCCGACTTCATGGCGGGCATCGACTTCTTCAACAGGGTCGCCGCCATCGCCGAGGAGCAGGATCACCATCCCGACCTGCACCTCGAGGGGTATCGCAAGGTCACGATCGCCCTGTCCACCCACGCCGTGAAGGGCCTCACCGAGAACGATTTCATCCTGGCCGCCCAGATCAACCAGGTGCCGGTGCGGGTGAAGGGATGAGACGATCGGGATCGCCAAGTGTTCACATCAAGGCCATTTCCTCGGGGCAGCCGAGCATCAGGTTGAGGTTCTGCACGGCCGCGCCGGCGGCGCCCTTGATGAGGTTGTCGAGGCAGGCCAGCACCAGGATGCGGCCGCGGACGATCCGCACGGTGATGTCGCAGAAATTGGTGTGGGCCGAGTCCTTGGTCGCCGGCAGGTGGCCGACGACCCGAACAAAAGGACTACGGACGTAGAACGACCGGTAGAGCTCGATCAGGTCGTGCTCGACGGCCGTGCCCTTCGGCATCGCATAAATCGTGGCGAAGATGCCTCGGTCCATCGGGACCAGGTGCGGCGTGAAGATCACCTCGACCGGCCCGGAACCCTCGCGGCCGACCTCGGTGAGCACCTGGTCGATCTCGGGCGTGTGGCGATGCCGGCCGACGCCGTACGCCGAGAAGCTCTCGTTGCACTCGGGGAAATGGTACGGCAATTTGGGCGAGCGCCCGGCGCCCGAGACGCCGCTCTTGGCGTCGATGATGATGTTGCGGCGGTCGACCAGGTCCTCGGCAATCAGGGGAGCGAGCGCCAGGATGCTGGTGGAGGTGTAGCAACCCGGGTTGGCGATCAGGTTGGCCGGGGGAATCCGGTCGCGAAACAGCTCGGGCAGGCCGTAGACGGCCGAGCGCAGGCCGTCTGCGTCGGTGTGGTCGTGGCCGTACCAGTCGGCGTAGACCTGCGCGTCGGAGAGGCGATAGTCGGCGCTCAGGTCGATCACGCGGACGCCCAGCCGGCGCAGGTCGGGAACAACCGCCATGCTCGCGGTGTGAGGCAGCGCGAGGAACGCGAAGGACGCGCGCTCGGCGATCCGCGCGGCGTCGAACGGCTCGCAATTCAGGTCGATCCGCCGGGCGAGGCTCGGGTGCAGCGCGTCGAGCCGCGGCGCGTCGTCCTGGCGCGAGGTCGTCGCGGTGATCCGCACGTCCGGATGGTTCAGCAGGATATCGATGAGCTCGCGGGCCGCGTAACCCGATGCGCCCACGATCGCCACGCCCGTTCCCGTCTTCATCATCGTTCAGGCCCCATCCCATCCGGTTCCGAAGGTCGTGAAATCACCGCCGGCCGCGGTCTCCGGCGGAGCAGGACGGCAATCGCGCCGGTGGCCCAGCACGAGCAGGCCAGGAGCGAGATCACGACGCCCTCGCGCAGGTCGTCCGGCTCGTACGTCAGGCGCAGCTCCCACCGGCCGTCGAACGGGACCTTGAGGTACTGCCAGCCCCCTGAGTCCTCGCCCAGGCTGAGGAAGGCGGCCTCGACGTCGCCCCAGTAATCCCCCTGCCCGTCCAGGCTGATCCAGTGAGCCTGCCACTGGGGGTCGTCGAGCTGGGAGATGATCACCCAGCCGGGTTCCAGCGCAGGGACGCGGATACTCAGCTCGTCGGGCCGGTCGGACGTGGAGACCAGCGGGGTGGCCCGTTCGAACAGCGGCAGGATGTCGCGCGGGTCGCCCTTCCAGTCGTCCAGGATGGACTGATCCGCCTCGCTGGTCAAGGGAAGGAACCAGGCCCGGGCCGGCCGGTCGTTGCACCGCCAGATGAGGAAGCGATTGATCCACTCACCTTCCTGCTCGGCGACCCAGTCGGCCCCGTAGATCCACCGCGCCAGCGCCGGGTCGTCGACCGGCTCGCCGGGGAGCTCGGCCCGCCCACCCATCCGGGTTAGCCGGATTTCCAGCGGGTGGAAGATCCGCAGCCGCGCGCCGGTCGCCCACAGTGCCGCCCGGGTGATCGACTCGTGCATCGAGCTGCCCATCAGCCCCTGCGCGGCGGTGGCGAGCGAATCGGCGGCGGGCAGGGTAAGCGTGCGATACGCCTGGATCGGCGCGGCGCGCTGGAGGATCGGCAGGTTGCCCAGGTTCGACGCGATGCGCGAGCCGCGGGGCTCCTCGGCCAGTCGGGCGAGCACCGGGCTCTGGTCGCTCAGGCGGTCGATCGGGCCGACGTCGAGCAAGCGGTGCCGGCCCAGGACCCAGAGGTCGAGGAACGCCAGGAGCAGCAATAGCGCCGGCGCCGCGCGGGCGCGGCGGTCGCCCTCGCGATCGGTCCCGGCGGCCATCGCGATCAGGATCAGCGCGACGGCCGTCTCCCAAAGCTCCTTGAGATACAGCGAGCCGCGACGGTCGACGAGGCTCCGGTTGTCCACGGTCTTCCGGAGTACCACCGACGGGGCAGGGCCGGGCGGCAGGTGAGGATCGCCGACGGGCCGGCGCGCCCTCGCCATGACCTCGGCGAAGCTCGGGTCCGTCCGGAAGGTGGGATCGCCGTACCACGGCATGGCGCGAAAAGCGGCGTCAAACCAGCCGGCGACGCGGGGCGATCCAGGCTTCGAGGTGCTCCAGATCGCCAGCTCGAACAGGCCGATCGCGGCGAGGATCCAGATTGCGGCGACGATCGTCAGCCGCCGCATCGAGCGCCCCGGGCGCGCCCATTCGCGCCAGCGGTCGAACCCCTTGCCGGCCAGGATCGCCAGCGCCAATGAGGTCGCGAGGCTCCATCGCGCCGGTGCCCGGAAGAACGAGAAGCCGGGGACGCCGATCAGCATGCGAAAGC
>JAKAUH010000672.1:4646-4969 GCA_021818605.1 Planctomycetota bacterium | reverse complement strand
TTGAAAGACCCGATCCGGCCGATCCGCCCGAAGTACGTCAGCCTTTCCAGGCTGACGCGGTCCGGTCCGTCCGCCGTCCCGTCTGCCGGGCCGGTCCGGGCTGATCCGGGCCGCGTCTTTGCGTTGCCTCGTCCTCTCCTCCGGCAGTTCCCAGTCGATACGGTATGGCGGACGAACTGCGGTATTCGCCAGGGCCGGATGTCATCGACGGCGATGACGCCGACTTGCCGGCCGTCGATCACGACGGGGACGACCTGGCCGGGCCCGTGATCCGCCCGCGAGGCGTATCCCGCAGGGACGGAACGGCGTTAGGCTGAGTTATT
>JAKAUH010000672.1:0-4636 GCA_021818605.1 Planctomycetota bacterium | reverse complement strand
AGGCGTATCCCGCCGGGCCGGACCGGCGTCAGGCTGGAAAGCCTGACCTACGACGGACGGATCGGCCGGGTCGGGCCCGGCGACGCCGATATGGAGTGCCCAGCACGGAACCCGCGCGGCACCGGGCTCGTAGGTCAGGGTTTTGTCTGCGAAAAGCAGCTGTCCGCGTCATCCCCGGTCACGGTCCCGAGACCTGAGGCGCGACGCAAGGCTTCGCGCTGCTACGTACCCCCCCTTGTGTCGAGTTTAAGGATTGCGCCAATTGGGATATATGCGTCGATTGCAAGGAATTCACAATATTTGGAAAAAACACAGAATTTTTAAGTTGTTGTCACAAGGCACGTTGCGCCAGGTTCCCTGGTCCGCTTCGGCGAGGGGCCGTACAGGATTTGCAGAGTTGATACATCATGAAGATAGAGGCCCTCGCTCGAGGACCAGGCAAGAAGAGTCGCCAGCCCCCACTCACCTCCTGTCGATGACCAGCCTGACCCAGAAATAGCGTAGATGCAAGCGGGAGTTCACGAATGTTGCTCCAGGCCGGATCTCTCCCTGTCAATACTATGGCTGTTTGAGGTGGCGAATGGCTTGATTTTGACCACTGGCGGATGCGCAGGAGCGGAACGAAGCCAATCTTCATGGTTCCTTCATGATCGGAGCCCGGCTCCGCGCCGGAGCCCTGCAAAAAGTCAAAACGAAGCCAATCTTCACCGGTTCTTCACGGTCGGCGCCCGGTTCGGCGCCGAGGTTTCGGCGCGGAAGCCCTGCAAAAAGTCAAAACGAAGCCAATCTTCACCGGTTCTTCACGGTCGGCGCCCAGATTTCGGCGCCGAGACCGTGCAAAAAGTCAAAACGAAGCCAATTCTGCCAGAATGGCAGTCGAACGCCGGCGGTGACGGGGTGAAATCGAGCAAACGAAGCCAATCTTCACGGTTCCTTCATGTTCGGTCCGCGATTTTCGGCGCCGAAGCCGGCAATTCGGTGGAAATTCGCAAAACGAAGCCAATTCTCCAGGGCTGCTGGGTGGGCGAGTGCCCAGATGGTCGCAGTGGTGGGTGCAATTCAGTGCCAATGGTCGGGTCGAGTGGGGGCACTCTGTCGAGCAGCGACCGGATTGGGCCGGGCGTCGGTTTGCGTGGGCGCCGGACACCCGTCGCAGGCCGTCAGGTTCCGGACGGGTGCCAGGGACTGGTGCGATTCGGCGAAGCTCGACGACAGGGGTCGTTCTTTTCGCCGGTGAGGGGCGTATAATAGACGGACCATACCACGTCTACGATCGGGGAACGTCCTGCGAGGAGCCCGCGACATGGCCGTAGGGACGCAGTCACAATCATTCGGCAAGCTGCTGGATTATGAGCAATTCATCGAGCACCAGCTTCAGCGCACACGGCGCCGGATCAAACTCACGGACATCGCGACGGCCTGCCTGACGCTCGTGGTCGGGTTCCTGGGCGTGCTGTTCGTTGAGATCGTGCTCGACCACGTGCTGGGGATGCCGTACTGGCTGCGCGGGACGATCTTTTTCGTGGGCGTGGGCGCCGCGGTGCTTTTCGCCGTGCTGCGGGTGGCCATGCCGCTGATCGGGCGGATCAATGCCCTGTACGCGGCCAAGACGATCGAGTCGGCCGATCCGAACTTCAAGAACAGCCTGATCAATTATCTGGAGCTTCGCCGACGCCCTGAGGATCTGCCGCGCGCCGTGCTGATGACCCTCGAATCCCGGGCCGTGACCGATTTGACGCAGGTGGACGTCGACGCCGCCGTGAACCAGCGGCGGATGATGCAGATGGTCTACGCCTTCTCGGCGGTGGTCGTGTTGTACTGCGCCTACATGGTGGTCGCGCCGCGGAGCATCCTCGACTCGGCCCGCCGCGCGTTCCTCGCCGATATCAGCCGGCCGACTTACACCCAGCTCGTGAACATCAAGCCGGGCGATCATACCGAGGTCGCCGGGGCGCACGTGAGCTTCGAGGCCGAGGTCCAGGGCATCCGGCCGAACAAGGTGGTGCTGCACTACAGCAGCGACGGCGGCAAGTTCTACGCCATCAAGGAGCTGGCGCCCGGGAAGAATGAGATCGACCCCTGGCAGATCACGATGCCCAACATCCAGCAGGACCTGGACTACTATCTCACCGGCGGCGACGCCGAGTCGCGGCATTACCGGCTGGCGGTCAAGCCGGCGCCCACGATCATGGCGATCGCGCACGACCTGAAGTTCCCCGCCTACGTCAAGGCCGAGGATCGCAAGGGCGTCGACGGCGGCGAGGTCGAGGCGATCGAGGGGACCGAGGTCACGGTGCACGCGCAGACCAACATGCCGGCCTCGCGCGCGACGATCAACTTCGGGTCACAGGACCTCAGCCCGCTGGCAATGACCGTCTCGAGCCACGACCCGACTCAACTGACCGGCACGTTCACGGTAACCCGGTCGGGCACCTACCAGGTCGTCTTCCGCACGACCCGCGAGACGCGCGAGCAGGTCAACCCCAACCCGGTGAACTACGACATCATCGCGATCCCCGACAAGCCGCCGACGGCGAAGTTCATTCGCCCCGAGCGGCCGACGATCCGCGTGCCGGCCAATGTGAAGGTCGACCTGGTCATGCACGGCGCGGACGACCATGGGATCAAGGAGGCGACGGTCCACGTTCAGCAGGGCAAGGACGTGCCGACCTCGAAGGATTTCCTGGAAAACCGCGAGTCGCAGCGCGAGTTCAATGCCAGCTACACGGTCGACCTGGCGAAGCTCCGCGCCCGGCCGGGCGACAAGATCACCTACTGGCTGACCGTCCGCGACAACAAGGAAAAGGTCTCGAACCGATTCGAGACCGCGCGGCAGATCATTGAGGTGAGCGAGCCGGTCCCCGCAGACGAGCAGAAGACGATCGAGGACAAGCGGCTCGAGGAGCGTCAGGAACGGGACGGCGGCAAACAGACCGCGCCCGACGCGGGGCCATCCGAGCAGCCCGAGCAGCCCCAGCCAGCCGGCGACCAGGAGAAGGACACCGGCGGTCAGGACAACACGACCGGGCGTGCGGACGATCAGAACGGCCCGAAGAACCCAGGCAATGAGGCCGCTGGTCCCGATACCGGCGTCAGTGACCAGAACGGCTCCGCCCAGAACGGCCAGCAACAGGAGCCGGCCCCGACCGCCGACGACCAGCAGATTGCCCGGGAAGTCGAGAACATCCGACGTCAACAGCAGGCCCAGCGCGGCGCTCAGGCCGGGAACCAGGGCGGTCAGGCCGGCGCGCCGGGTGCTGAGAACCCGCAGCCGAACGCCCAGCCGGGAGAGCAGAATAACGGCATCGGCGGCGCGAACCCGAACAATCCTCAACGCCAGCAGCCAGCGGCACGCGGCAATCCAGGTGCGGCTGGCGGTAATCCGCCTCAGCCCAGCGCCGGCGGCGCTCCAGGAGATCGCGTCACGCCGGGAGTCCACAGCGAGAACCCGCCCGCGGCGAACCCAGGGCAGGCCAACAACAACCTGGCCCAGCCGAACGCCAACAACCCGCAGCAATCCGGCGCCAACGACGACAACCAGGTGACTCCGGGCCAGACCGGCGCCGGCCAGCCAAATCAGAACACGCCCGGTCAACCGGGTCAAAACACACCCGCCCAGGCCGGTCGCCCAGGGCAGATGAATCCGCCGAGCGGGGCAAACGGCAATCAGGCCGGTCAACCGGGCGCGAACCAGCGCGATCAACCCAATCCGCGGACGCCCAACAACCAGGCCGGCCAACCCAATGCGGGCACACCCAACAACCAGGCCAGCCAACCCAATGCGGGCACACCCAACAACCAGGCCGGTCAGCCCAATGCGGGCACACCCAACAACCAGGCCGGTCAGCCCAATGCGGGGGCGCCTAACAATCAGGCCGGCCAGGCGGGTGGGGCCGGAAAAAACCAGACCGGCCAGCCTGGCGCGAAGCCGCCGGGTGAGGCAGGTGCGAACCCTGGGGCCCAGAAGAACGGCAATCAGCCCGGTGAGGCCGGCTCCAACCCGTCCGGTCGACCCGCTGGGAATGGCCCCAGGCCGGCCAGCCCGAGTCAGGCCGGCCAGCCCAGCGCGAACCGAGCCGGGGGAAATCAAGCCGGTCAGGCGGGTCAGAATCCGGCTGGCCAGCCAGATCAGAACACGCCCGGCCAGCCGGGCGAGACCGGCGCAAACCCGGCCGGTCAACCCAGTGGGAACCAGGCAGGTCAGCCGGGCCAGATGAACCGGTCCGGCGAGGCGGGAGCGAATCCGCAACAGCGTCAGAGTACGGCCGGTCGCGGCGGCAAAAACCAGACCGGCCAGACCGGCGTCAACCAGAAGCCCGGCCAGGCGGGTCAGATGAACCAGACCAGCCGCACCAAGCCTGGAGGCGCCGGCGAGAATCAGGCCGGCCAGCCCGGACCCAATCAATCAGGGCAAAAGGGGTCGTCTCCGCGGGGCGAGGCTGGCGGCAGCCAGGCTGGCGAATCCGGCGCCAACCCGCCCGGCCAGGCTGGCTCAAACCAGACAGGCGGGAACAAGCCCGGCGAGACCGGCGCCAGCAACCGGACCGGCCAGGCCGGTCCGAAGAAGGCCGGACGCAACCAGTCCGGTACGGCGGGTGAGAACCAGCCCGGCGAGAACGGTGTGAATCGGTCCGGC
>JAKAUH010000592.1 GCA_021818605.1 Planctomycetota bacterium | reverse complement strand
GTGTCGTATTACGGCTTTACAGATCCGGCATCGATTGGGGTGCGCGTGAGGCCGCTGCCGGCGTGCTTCGATCGCGCCTGGGAGATCGCTGGTGCTGAATCGAAGGAAGAGCACGAGCAGTCTTTCTACTGGGCGATTAGTTCGAACGTGCTCAACGGACTACCGGGCTCCGTGATGCTTGAGGATGGTCCAATGCGGTTGGGGCTCGTGCGGTCGCCGCTCCTGGTGCCCAAGAACGCGGCTGCACGGGTAGGGCGGACAATCTTTGTGTTTCGGATCGGGCCGGGTCGGGATGAGTCGGGCATCCCAGTTGTGATCCCGGTCCGCCACCTTCAATGGTGTACGGATATCAATGCGGAGATCGCGAGCTTGGCCAGTCCCTGAGATGCCTCGAGGGAGGCTCCCATGGATCCGCGCGGTTCGGTGGACTCATCGCGAGCCGGCCGGCAGTGACTCGATGAAGCGCCCGATCGCCCGATCCACCTCGCGGCCCGCGACGTCGTAGAAATCATTGTGGTCAGCGTCGTCGATCCAGAGGGTGTTCACCGGAGCCCGAGCAGCCGCGGCGAGACGCTTGCCCATCTCGAACGGGACGATCTGGTCGCCCCGCCCGTGGCCGATCAGGATCGGACAGGTGATCTTCCGGATCTTGCGGATGTTGTCGAACCGGTGCCGGAGTAGTACCGACGCCGGCAGGAACGGCACGATCCGATGGGCCATGTCGACGCCGCTGGTGAAGGATGAGAACATGAACAGTCCGGCCGGCGGCCGGCGCGAGGCGAGGTCGACGGCGACCGCGCCGCCGAGCGACCAGCCGCCGACGATCAGCGAACCCGCCGGCACGCCTCGCGTCTTCACCAGGTAATCGTGCGCCGCGTCAGCGGTCTCCTGGCATCCCCGCTCCGAGGGACTCCCTCCGCTCATCCCGTAGCCGACATATTCGGGAATCAGCACATTGAGCCCTAGTCGCCGGAACTGCTCGAACTGCTCGATCGAGTGGTTCAGACACATGCCGTTGCCGTAGAAATACAGGAATGTCGGCCGGTGTGCGGCCTGCGGATCAGGCTGGGCGTCCGACTTCAGCGCGGGTCCGAAGAGGGCGACGATGGGTTCGCCGTGCGCTGTGCGCAAGCGGACGAGCTCGGTCCCCGGCCGGGGCCGGACCTGAGCGTAGGGCTGCCCCTGGGTTTCGTGGCCGGGGAAGATGATGCGGGTCTGGAACGAGAAGAGCAAGGTGGCGAGTCCCAGGTAGACCAGCGCGGGGATACGAGCGGCTGTCATGATCCTGGACCTCCATCGGTGAGCGGGATGGGAGGGCCCGACAGCCGGCGGGCTGGCGGCGGGTGACGCGGGGACGCTCGCTTCCGAGGGAAGGGGATTCATCGCCGCGACCCGAGAGGACGGGTAAACCTGTGCGATCCGCGGGGCGTCGAACGACCGACGATCATGCAGTTGGCTTCAGTATAGGCCGGAGGCCGGATCGCGGTCAATTCGGGCGCGCGGTGGCCGAGGCGGGATCGGGATCGGTGAATGGCCGGTGCGGAAACCTGACCGACCCGGCGCGGCCGTCATATCGGCGCGCCGGGTCGGTCTGGGCGTGGAAGGATAAAGGAGATGTCGATACCTCGGGATGGGATGACTCCGGGTGAATACGCCTGAAGGATGATGCTCAGGAAGATGGGATCTGTCGAGGACCGACCGACTGAACTGAACTGAACTGAACTGACCAGACCGGGCTGGGCTGGGCGGAAGGGTCAGAGACCGCTGCCGAAACCGGACGACTCGCCGCGATGGTGGTGGTGGTCGGAGCCGACGCTCTCGGGCGTCTCCTTGCGGGCCGACAGGTGCGGGCCGCGGAGGACCGACTGGCCGGCGCGAGCGTGCTGGGTGTGTCCGCGGAGCGGACCGCGCCGCAACGGAGGCTCGTTCCCCGCGGCGACCGACGGTGCGCCGTGGTTCTCGTAGTGGACGTCGAAATCGTCCGTCTCGTAGTCGTCGTACCGCGACACGTAGCCGGGCATCTTCGAGCGTTCGAGCTCGTCGGCGTACGAGGAGAGGACGGCGGTCTGGATCTTCTCGCGACACATCGAGTTGATCGGATGGGCGATGTCGGCGTGGAGCTTGGCGCGCCCGTCGGCGTCGCGGAGAGCGCGGTTCTCATCGAGCCGGCAGCCGCACTGGTTGCAGAAACGGCTCCGGAGGTGATTCTTCGTGCCACAGTTGTGGCAGCGATCGGTCAGCTTGCGTGACGGCATCGCGACGAAGAAGCCCTTGGCGCCCTCAATGATCTTGAGGTCGCGGATGACGAACATGTCGTCGAAGGTGATGCTGCAAAAGGCTTGCAGCCGCTCGTTGCTGCCCGAGTTGTCTTCCATGAGCTTGATGCGGACTTCAGTGATCTCCACAGCCGGTACTCCTTTACGTGGCGTTCGCTGCTCAGGGGCCGCAGGTCACGACCCGGACCCATCCTAGTCCGAGGGGTTGAAGGATCCCCGCGGCGTGCTCGGCCGCGGTCTCGTCTCGGCACAGCCCAAAATAGGCCGAGCCGCTCCCACTCATCGCGGACCCGTCGAGCCACGAGTCCAGCTCCGCCAGGGCGTCCCGGACCCGAACAAGTTCGGGCCGCATCGCCTCGGCGACGGGTTGGAGCCGGTTGAACAGGCTCCGACCCAGTTCCTCCGTCCGCCCGTTCCGCAGGGCTGCCCGAATTTCTCCGGCTTCCCTGGGGACATCCGGCGGGACGACTCGACGATAAACGTCGGCCGTGCTCACCCCGACCGGCGGACAGACCAGCACCAGGTGATACGTCGCGTTCAACGCCACCGGCTCAACTTGCTCGCCTCTTCCGCGACAGATCGCGGCGGGGAGGTGGGTGAAGAACGGTACGTCGCTGCCGACCTCCGCGGCCAGGGCGTCCAGCCGCTCTGGAGCCATTCTCAGGTCCCAGAGCCGATCCAGGGCCGCCAGGGTCGCCGCGGCATC
Organism: Planctomycetota bacterium; assembly: GCA_021818605.1. Classification (GTDB taxonomy): domain Bacteria; phylum Planctomycetota; class Planctomycetia; order Isosphaerales; family Isosphaeraceae; genus JAKAUH01. Next base: position 1,992 of record JAKAUH010000592.1, on the reverse strand, counting down.
GCTCGAGCCGCCGCCCAGACCGGCCTGCGCGGGGATCGCCTTGGTCAGGTCGATGCTCGCCCCACGCTCGCAGCCCGTCGCCTCGCGGAGGCGCCGTGCCGCCCGGACCACCAGGTTGTCCGCTCCCTCCGGCAGGGCCGGATCGCTGCACCGCAGGCGGATCTCGCCCGTCGGCTCGTCCCGGATGTTCAGCACGTCGTACAGTCCGATCCCGACCATCACCGTTTCAATCTCGTGATAGCCGTCCGGCCTCCGATTGCGCACTTCCAGGAACAGGTTTAACTTCGCCGGCGTGAGGACCTCCACGCCGCCGGCGATCGATCGCATCCTCATCGGACTCACACCTCGAACCAGGCGGGATGCGGCGGCCCACGCCGGGCCCTCGCCCCACGGTCCGAGGATAGCACGACCCCCGCTGTCGCGAAACCAGTGCTCATCGACGTTCGGCTTCCTTTCCGTCGGCACGAGCGGGTCGGACGTGAGTGCCGGGTCATCCTTTTCCTCATTGTGGGTCTCGAACTGCGGTCGTTCTATCCCGATCGCCGGTTCCCTGCAAGGCCGAAAACGACATACTATCGAAAAACCGGCCAGGGGGCCGACGAGCCGGTCGAGGGGTCGTCTCCAGCCCGGCGAATGGCCCTGTTTTTCGGCCGTCACTTCCCCGGTCGCCCAAGCCGTTCCCGCCATCCCCGCAGTCTGGCGGCGTCGGCGCTTTTGCCCAGCGCCTCGAGCGTCCCGATCAGCCCATCGAGGGCCTCGTAGAACGGCCGATTCGCCGCCCGCTCCGGCGGCAGCCGCCCGCCGAACTGGGGCGGGATCGCGCGCTCGGCCAGCTCCACCGCGTAGCCGAAATGGCCCTGGGCCAGCGACGGGTCGCGAAACTCCTCGACGGCCAGTTTCCCGAGCGCCGTATGAATCCAGAGGTTATCCCGGCACGCCGCCAGCGCATAGCGGAGCGCGTCCCGTGCCCCCTCGGGATCGCCGGCCTTCCAGATTTCCAGGCCCTCCTCGTAGTCGAGCTCCGACTCCGCGACGCAACGCGGGTGAACCAGCTCGAAGTTCTCGCCGCCGATTGCGGCGAGGCGGATCGGCCCGCGACCCGCCGCGCCTCGGCTAGGACGGGGCCCTCTTCCTCCGCCCCGCGGGGGCCCGCCGCCCTTCTTCCGCGGGCCCGGTCGTCCCGGCCCACGCCGCGGGACGCCGCCATCGGGCCGACCGTCCTGTGAATCCGGCATCGCTTCCCATCTCCACCTGAGGAGGCCCCGAGAGTCGGTTCAGGACGCCCCTGGAGCCGCCGCAGGGGCGAGCGCAAGCTTCCGGGACTGGCCGCGCGGCATGCGCGTCGAGAATTTCGCTCCTCGGAGCCTCCTCATAGCATACCCGTTCCTCTCGGCGCGCGCGAGGGGGCGAATCGCCGCCGGACGGTTGTGACGCCGATCTATCGGTTCCGCGACTCACTCGATGGCGAAGGTTGCCTCGCCCCGGACCTTCGAATCGTTGGCCTGGGTGATCCGGATCCGCTCGGCGCCCCCCTTGCCGAACGTGACCCCGTTCACGAACGTGTGCGACCCGTGATCGGCCGTCGTGAACGTGTACGAGGTGGGGGTAATCCGCGCCAGCCCCGGCGTGGCAGGTGACGGCGGGGCGATATTCATGGCGGCGTAAGTTGAAGGCGGAAGATTCGGCAGGGAGTCGGTGGGACTGTACACAAAAACGGTATCAGCGAAATTGGTCACGGGTCGCCCCCGGGAATCGATGGCCGTAACCGTGAAACTGAGCGGCTGCTTGACGGCCCCGTAGGGCCGCACGGGAGTGACCCGGAATGACGAGGCCGTCATCGGGGTGACCGTGATGGTCACGGGGGCCGAGGCGCTTTCGGCGAATCGGCTGTTCCCTGGCAGATAGAGGGCCTCGATGTGATAGACGCCGGCCTTCTGCAGCTTGCCGGTGGTCAGCGAGAGTTGCTGGTCGAACCCGTTGACGGGAATCGCC
>JAKAUH010000304.1 GCA_021818605.1 Planctomycetota bacterium | reverse complement strand
GTCGACGACGAAGACGATCGGCACGCCAGCCCGGCGGATCGCCTCGAGCTCGGCGAGCACCTGCGCCGAGGTCTTGAGCCGCGGGCGGCGGCCGAAGGTGACGATGATGTCGCAGAACTCGCACTGGAACGGACACCCGCGCGAGAACTGGAGGCTGCCGAAGGCATAGTGCTTCATCTTGAGCAGGTCGAACCGAGGGGTTGGCACCTTCGTCATGTCCGACTTCTCGGGCTGCTCATAGCGCGACGCGTGGCGCCCGTGCTTCCAGTCGTCGAGGAACTTCGGCCAGGTCTCCTCGGCCTCGCCGACGAAGATCACGTCGAGCAGCTCGCCGAAATACTCTTCCTGCACCGTGACCCACGGGCCGCCAGCCACGCAGAAACACCCCATCTCCTTGAGCTCGGTGAGGATCTCCTTCATGCGGAACCGCTGCACGCTCATCCCGGTGATGCCGACAATGTCGGCCTTGCGGCACCGCTCCCAGTCGATCGGCTCGACATTCTCATCGATCAGCGTGATCGTGTGCTCCTCGGGGGTCAGCGCAGCGATCAACGGCAAGCACGCCACCGGCAGATTCGCCCGCTTGCCGATGAACGGCAAGGCGTGCTCCATCCCCCAGTATGAGATCTCGAATCGCGGGTTGATGATGACGATATCAGCCATCGATGAGCGGTCCCTTCCAATCGAGGCCGCGGGGCGGCCCGTCGTAACTTCCCATCGCTCGACAAGTAAGGATGTTAGCGAAATCCGCGGATTTCTCCCAGAGAGTTGTCCGATGTCGCGGTTGCATGCGGACAAATCGGTCCAGGTCGCGACACGGCGGGATTCGGATTGGTCAGACGGCCATCGGCTCGCTACACTAGATCCCTGGCAACCAGGCAAACCGCGATCCAGAAGTGACCGAGCCATCCGTCGTGCGCGACCCGAGTGAACCATTCCCGCCGGCCGGCGTCCTGAAGTGGGACGAGAACGGCCTGATCCCGGCGATCGTCCAGGACGCTACGACCGGCGAGGTGCTGATGCTGGCCTGGATGGACGAGCCCGCCCTGCGGGCGACAATCGAAACCGGCCAGACACACTTTTACTCGCGGTCGAGACGGTCGCACTGGCACAAGGGCGGCACCTCGGGGCACGTGCAGCATGTGGAATCGATCCGGGTTGACTGCGACGGCGACGTGATCCTGATCGCCGCCCGCCAGGTCGGTGGCGCCTGCCACGAGGGCTATCGCTCGTGCTTCTTCCGCCGCCTGGAGGGCGACACCTGGCAGGTCGCCGCCCGGCCGGTCTTCGACGCGACGAAAGTCTACGGACCCGCGGCCCCACCCGGCGAATCGGACCCCGTGGTTGGAATGCGGGAGCAATGACATGACAATCCTGACGGTTGAAGGCATTGTAGAGAATGGCCGTATCCGCCTCCCGGAGGACGTGGAACTACCCGAGCAGACCAGGGTTTACGTGGTCATCCCCACCCTGGACCGCCCCTCGCAAGCTCGGGTCTGGAGCCCCCGGCTTGTGAATCCCGAGCACGCGGCGTATTTCGCCAAGAAAGTGACCGAGGTGCCGGCCGATGCCGAGCTATGATGCAACGGGCTCAGGCCCTCCGGCACCGACCTCGCTGGTGACGCTCCATAACCCCGACAAAGGGTCGAACCTGACCGGCATCATGATGCTTCTGGACACAGGGGCCGACGTGACCCTGATTCCACGAATCGCGGTCGAGCGGCTCGGTGTCTCGCTGGAGGCCAATGCAGGTTTCGCGGTGCAGGGGTTCGACAGCAACGAAAGCCTCCCTCCGATTGCGACACTTCAAGTGATTTTCCTGAGGAAGGCATTCCTTGGCCATTACATGGTGATTGAGGGTGAGACCGGAATCCTGCGCCGAGACATCCTCAACCACCTGGTGCTCCTGTTCGACGGCCCGCGGCAGCAATGGTCTCAACAATGATCCAGGGTCGCGGGTTGAATGAACCCTCCAGGACCCCCTTCCCCGATTTGGTCTGATTGCAAGGAATTCTTTCAAGGAACCGCCAGATGCGCAAGCCCCGCCTGATGACCCCCGGCCCCGCGATGGTCCCCGAGGACGTGCTCCTGGAGCTGGCCCGGCCGGTGATCCACCACCGCTCGGCCGAGGCCAAGGATGTGATCACCGAGGTCTCCGCCGGCCTCAAGGAGGTCCTCCAGACCAAAAACGACGTGATGATCCTGACGGCCTCGGGCACCGGCGCCATGGAGGCCGCCGCGGTCAACACCGTGCCCCCCGGCGGCAAGGCCCTGATCCTCAACGCCGGTCACTTCGCCGCGCGGTGGGCCAGCATCTGTAAAGCCTTCGAGATCAACGCCGTCTCGCTCGACTTCGAGTGGGGCCAGGCGGTCGACCCCGACCGCGTCGCCGAGGCCCTCAAGGCCAACCCGGACACGGTCTGCGTCATGGGCACCCTGAGCGAGACCTCCACCGGCACCGGCCATCCGGTCGAGGCCATCGGCCGCGTCGTCGCCGAGACCCCCGCCGTGTTCGCCGTCGACGGCATCTCGGGCGTCGGCGCCATGGAGTGCCGCGCCGACGACTGGGGCATCGACCTGCTCTGCGTCGGCTCGCAGAAGGCGCTGATGCTCCCGCCCGGCCTGGCGTTCATCTCCGTCAGCCCCAAGGCCTGGGCGAAGATCGACTCCTTCGAGTCGCACTCGTATTACTTCAACCTCAAGGCCGCGCGGTCGAAGATGAAGGAGTTCGACACGCCGTATACCCCGGCACATACCCTGATCCTCGCCCTCCGCACGGCCTTGCGTCGCATCAAGGAAGAGGGGCTTGAGAACGTCTGGCAGAGGCACCGCCGGATGAGCGAGGCCTGCCAGGCCGGCGTCCAGGCGCTGGGTCTCGAGCTGTTCAGCAGCCGACCCGCCGAGGGTCTTACGGCCTTCCGCATCCCGGCCGGGCTGAAGGACAGCCAGATCCGCAACAAGCTCACCGAGCGGTTCGGCATCGCCACCGTCGGCGGGCAGGGAAAGCTCAAGGGACACATCGTTCGGATCGGCCACATGGGCTACACCGACGAGATCGACGTCATCGGGACCATCGCCGCGCTCGAGATGACCCTGGCCGAGCTGGGCGTCGACATCGAGCCCGGCCGAGGCGTCACCGCCGCGCAGCACGTCCTCATGGGCCAGGCCAGCGCGGTCGGCCAGGGCTGATTCTTGGTAGTGGCAAGTGGCAAGTGAGAACGAGCATCTAGAATAGGCGAGTGGCCGGCGGCGCATCATGGGTGGCGAGTGACGAGTCGGTCTTCGGACGGACTGGCCACTTGCCACTTGCCACTTGCCACTCTTCCAAGCACAGGGAGAGAACATCGTGGCGCATCGCGTGCTGGTGACGGACAAGCTGGCCGAGGAAGGGCTGGCGCGGTTGAAGGCGGAGCCGAACATCGAGGTGGTGGTCGACACCAAACTGGCCAAGGACGTGCCCGCCCTGCGCAAGGCGCTGGGCGAGGCCGACGGCATCGTGATCCGGTCGGGCACGACGCTGACGGCCGAGGTTCTGGAGGGCCAGTCGCGGCTCAAGGCGATCGTCCGCGCGGGCGTCGGCGTCGACAACATCGACGTTCCGGCGGCCACCCGGCGCGGGATCGTCGTGATGAACACGCCCGGCGGCAACACGGTCTCGACCGCCGAGCACACCATGGCGCTCATGCTGTCCCTGGCGCGCAACGTCGCCCCGGCGAATGACAGCCTCAAGGCCGGCAAGTGGGACCGCAACAAATTCACCGGCACGCAGCTCGAGGGCAAGACCCTCGGCGTCGTCGGGCTGGGCCGCGTCGGCCTGACCGTGGCGAACCGGGCGCAGGCCTTCGGCATGACCGTCGTCGGCTACGACCCATTCCTCGCCGCCGACAAGGCGCAGGAGCTCGGAATCGAGAGCGTCCAGAAGGTCGAGGACCTCTGGCCGCGCTGCGATTTCATCACGCTGCACACCCCCATGACCGAGGAGACCCGCAACATCGTCGGCGCCTCGGCGCTCGCCGCCATGAAGCCGGGCGTGCGGATCATCAACTGCGCCCGCGGCGGCCTGATCGACGAGGCCGCGCTGGTCGAGGCGATCAATGCTGGCAAGGTCGCCGGCGCCGCCATCGACGTCTTCGAGCCCGAACCGCCGCCGGCCGGCCACCCGCTAGTGAACCACCCTGCCGTGCTGGTCACACCCCACCTCGGCGCCTCGACCGAGGAGGCCCAGGTCAGCGTCGCCGTCGAGGCCGCCCGATTGCTCGGCGACTTCTTCGGCCGCGGCCAGATCCAGTTCTCCGTGAACATGCCCAAACTCGACCGCGCCGAGATGGAGGACCTGCGGCAGTACCTCAACCTGGCCTGGCGGCTCGGCATGCTCCACGCCCAGATGGACCGCGGCACCCTCAAGAGTGCCCGGCTCACCTACCGCGGCGAGATCGCCCAGAAGAACACGCGCCTCGTCACGGCCGCCTTCGCCGCCGGGTTGATGGAAGCCGCCCTCGAGGGACAGGTCAACCTGGTCAATGCCATGTCGCTGGCCCGCGAGCGCGGCATCGTCATCGAGGAGCGCGCCGCCGACGCACCCGGCGATTTCGGCACGCTCGTCCAGTCCGAGGTCACCACCGAGCGCAAGACCTACCTCGCCGCCGGCACCCTCTTCGGCAAGCAGTTCCTCCGCCTGGTGCGCCTGGGCTCGTACCTGCTGGATGCCCACATCGACGGCACCCTGCTGGTCTTCACCCACATGGACCGCCCCGGCCTGATCGGCTTCATCGGCCGGACCCTCGGCGATGAGGGCGTCAACATCGCCCAGATGAACGTCGGCCGCGAGAACCAGGGCGGCGAGGGTGGTGCGAGTCATGGTCGTTCTCCAAAACGGTCAGGCCGGGTCAGGGCCGGTCGGGTCGGGGTCGGTCGGGTCCCACTCCGGGCAGGGCTCGAACAGGGCTTCGATCGCGCCGAGGGTCTTCTGTCCGGCG
>JAKAUH010001101.1 GCA_021818605.1 Planctomycetota bacterium | reverse complement strand
TCGGCCGCGCGGACGGTCGAAGGGAAAGTGCGCGCCAGGAAAGTGAGTCCTCTCGTGTGCGGCTGCGAGGACCGGCGCGCGTCGGCTTTCGTGAACTTTCCCCGGATGATCTGGGAACCGACCGGGAGGGCGCCATGAGCGACGACCAGCGCACCCCGGCTCTCGGGCTCGAGTCGACCACCCCCGCCGGGATTCCTGCGACCGACCTGGGCTCGACCGATGCGTTCTCGGGCAGGACCGAGCGGATCAGGCCGGACCGGCTGATCTGCCCCTGTTGCTACCATTCGGTGTCGACGGTCGACGAGCATGGCAGCGGTGTCCGTTGCGAGAAGTGTGGCAATTCGTTTCGTCTCGCGCGGATGCGGCAGCACTCGGCGCTCGACGAGATCCGCGTGATCGGCCGCTTCCAGTTGCTCGAGCGAGTCGGTCAGGGCTCATTCGGCGCGGTGTGGCGGGCCCGCGACACCCAGCTCGATCGCGTCGTCGCGCTGAAGGTCCCGCATGAGCACGCCGTGGAGAGCGGGCTGGACCTCGATCGCCTCGAGCGCGAGGCGAGGGTGGCCGCGCAGCTTCGCCACCCGGGGATCGTGCGGCTGTACGAGGTTCTCGCCGTCGACGGCGTCCCGGTATTGGTCTCCGACTTCATCGAGGGTTCGTCGCTCAAGATTGTCCTCGATCGTCGCCGGCTGACGTTTCGCGAGGGCGCCTTGCTCATCGCGCAGGTCGCCGAGGCGCTGGACCACGCACACGAGCACGGGCTGGTTCACCGCGACGTGAAGCCGGCGAACATCATGATGGAACAGCTCCGCCGTGCGGGCGACCGGCAGGGCCCGCCCGACGACGAGCGCGAGACGAACCTGCCGGGCCGGCCGGTCGTGGTCGACTTCGGCCTGGCGGTCCGGCCCGAGACGGACACCATCATGACGATGGACGGCGAGCTCGTCGGCACGCCGTCCTACATGAGCCCCGAGCTGGCCGCGGGCGGCGCGCACTTCGTCGACCGCCGCAGCGACGTCTTCAGCCTGGGGGTGGTGCTGTACCAGATCCTCTGCGGCGAGCTGCCGTTCCGCGGGGCGCGCGCGATGATCGTGCGCCAGCTTCTGGACGAGGACCCGAGGCCGCCGCGGCGGATCAACGACCAGATCCCGCGCGACCTGGAAACGATCTGCCTGAAGGCGCTGGCGAAGCAGGCCTCGCGGCGGTATGCCACGGCCGGCGAGCTGGCCGTCGACCTGCGGCGATACCTGAAGGGTGAGCCGTGCCTCGCGCGGCCGGTGGGGCGGCTCGAGCGGGGCTGGCTCTGGGCGTTGCGGAACAGGAAGCTGGCCTCGGCGATCGCGATGATTGCCTTGCTCGTGTGCTTCACGACGGTGGGGGCGGTCCTCTACGCCGTCCGCGAGCGACATTACAACGAGCAGATCCGTGGCGCCCTGCGCGAGACGAGCCGGCGGCTGGTCGAGAACTATCTCGATCGCGGGCTGGCGCGGTGCGAGGAAGGCGACGTCGCGCACGGGCTGCTGCTGCTGGCCCGAGGCAAAGCGACTGTGCCCGAAGGCTCGTCGGACCTCGACCGCGTCCTGGACACGAACCTGGTGGCGTGGCAGGCGGAGCTCGACCCGCTCGAGGCCGAGCGCCGGCACGGAGGGATGTTTCCGGCCGTCGCCGTCAGCCCGGATGGCCGGCTGGTCGCCACAGCCAGCCGGACCGATCCAACCGTCCGGATCTGGGAGGGCCCGGCGGCGAACCCGCTCGGCCGTCCGATCGAGTGCCCCAGCACGATCCACTCGCTGGCATTCCGCCCCGACGGCCAGGCGCTCGCCATCGCGTGCTGCGACGGCACAATCCGATTCTGGGAGCTCGGCCCGGCGCGGATCGGCACTGCCGTGATCCCACATGGGAAGATGGTCCTCTCCATCGCCTTCAGCCACGACGGCAAGCGACTGGCGACGGCGGGAGTCGACGGCCTGGTGAAGCTGTGGGATGCCGCTGACGGCCGGCCGCTCCCGATGGTACTCCGCCACGAGGTCCCCGTCCGGATGGTCGCGTTCACGCCCGACGACCGGACGCTCATCACCCTGTCCGTCCGCGGCATGATCCGCCTGTGGGATGCCGCGACCGGGGCGATCCGGCGGTCGCCGGCTGGCCATCGGGTGTCCCAGGTGTCCGCAGCGGCTCTCAGTCGCGACGGCCGACTGCTGGCGATAGGCGACATGACGGGCTCGGCCCGAATCTGGGATGTCACGCGTCTCGAGGTGGTTCAGCTCCTGTCGCATACCGGCCTGGTGGGGGCGATCGACTTCAGCCCGGACAGTCGGACTCTGCTGACGGGCGGCCAGGACAAGATCGCTCGGCTGTGGGACATGACGACGGGCGCCAGCCTCGGACCGGCCGCCTATCACCGGCAGGCCATCGGGGCCGCGGCGTTCCGCACCGACGGGCGCCGCATCATCACCGGCGACCAGGATGGCGTCTTCCAGTTCCGCCGGCATGAGACTGACCATCCGCGGTGCCTCGAGCTGGCGCATCGTGCGGGGGTTGGCGTCGTGGGAGTCAGTCCGGACGGCCTCCTCGCCGTTACGGGCACCAAGCCCCTGGACCCCAGGATCGACGGGGAGGTTCAGGTCTGGAACCTCGAGACAGGCGATCGCGTTGCCAGGCTGGCGCAGAAAGGGATGATCACGGCCGCGGTCTTCGGCAACGACGGTCGGATCGTGACGACGGCCGGCGTGGACGGGACGGCGCGGCTGATGGACGTCGCCGGCGGCCGGGAGCTCGGTCCTCCGCTGCGCCACAAAGGCTGGGTGGACGCCGTCGCCCTCGATCCGCGCGGCGGTCGCGTGCTGACCGCGTGCGAGGACGGGTCCGCGCGGTTGTGGGCATTCGGCCCGGGCGGGCCTCGCGTCGAACGGTCCATCGAGCACGATCAGCCAGTCAACATCGTCGCCTTCAGTCCCGACGGTACGCTCGCCCTCAGCGGCAGCGCCGAGGGCGCCGTCAAGCTCTGGGGAACGGCCGACGGCCGGCTGCGGCACGTCTTCCGTCACGGCGGGCTCATCCATGACATCGCGTTCAGCCCTGACGGAAAGCGGGTCCTGACGGCCAGCTTCGACCACACCGCGCGGCTCTGGCGGGTCGACACGGGCGAGCCGATCGGCAAGCCGATGACCCACCAGGACGAGGTGCTCTGCCTGGCCTTCAGACCGGACGGCGAGATGGTCGTCACCGGGAGCAAGGACAACACGGCACAGGTCTGGAGGGCCGCGACCACGGAGCCAGTCGGCCCGCCGCTGACGCATCGTGGCTGGGTCGTTGACGTGGCTTACAGCCCTGACGGCTCGACGGTCGCGACGGCCAGCATGGACGCAACTGCCCGATTCTGGGACGCCGCCACCGGCCGTCCCCTGGGACCGCAGCTACATCATGGCGACAAGGTGGTCGCTCTGGCATTCTCCACCGACGGGCATCGACTGATCACCGGAAGCGGGGACGGCAAGGCGCGGGTCTGGCCGACGCCCCCCACCCGCGCCTGGTCGCCGGCCGGCTCGATGCTGTGGATTCAGACCCTGTGTGGAATGGAGCTCACCGCCAACGAGGCGGTCGGCACGCTCACGCCCGAGCAGTGGCTCCAGCGCTGCCGGCAGCTCCAGGCGCAGGGCGGTGCTTCGAAGCTCGACCGGTGAACGACCCGGATCGGTCGATCCCCCTCGATTCGCTGCTGGCCCTCATTGGCTGCGACCCTCGCCTGCGGCACCCGTCAACCCCCTGGATGGGCGCCGGACGACCCGGCCGTTTCGCCGGCCAGGCATCGGATGCGATACTATTGGGATGTTCGGAGCCCGGACCCGGGCGGATGAGGTTCATCCGCGATCCGCGCCCTCCGGGTGCACGAACCCCCGAAGGAACTAGCAATGCCCGCGTCGAATCGGCCGTCTTATCCGTGGCGTCTCATGCTCCTGGTCGTGGCGTGTGCTAGCTTCGGCCGGGCGCTGCTGGCCGACGACAAGCCAGCCAACCGTCTGGCACGCGAGACCAGCCCATATCTCCTGTTGCACGCGCACAACCCGGTCGACTGGTATCCCTGGGGCCCCGAGGCGTTCAACCGGGCGAAGGCCGAGAAGAAGCCGATCTTCCTATCGGTCGGCTACAGCTCGTGTTACTGGTGCCACGTGATGGAGCGCGAGAGCTTCGAGGACGCCGAGATCGCCCGGTTCCTCAACGAGCATTTCGTCTGCATCAAGGTGGATCGCGAGGAGCGCCCGGACGTCGACCAGATCTACATGACCGCGCTTCAGGCGATCGGACCAGGCGGCGGCGGCTGGCCGATGTCGATGTTCCTCACGCCCGACGGGCGTCCATTTTTCGGCGTGACCTATCTGCCGCCGCGCGATCGCGAAGGATCCTCCGGGTTCCTCACGCTGGCCGGCGCGATCGCGAAGGCCTGGGACAGGGAACGCCCCGAGATCGAGAAATCGGCCGACGCACTGACCGACGCCGTCCGCCGCCGGCTCCAGGCCGAGAAGGCCCGGCACGGGATGCCGCTATCTCGCGACTGGGCCGATCGGGGCGAGGCCGAGCTGGCCGAGCAGTTCGACCCCGAGTTCGGCGGGTTTGGCTACAATCCGAAGAATTCCCGCCGTCCCAAGTTCCCCGAGCCGGCGAACCTCGTGTTCTTGCTCGATCGGCACGTCCGCCGGACCGCTGAAGAGAAGCGCCGGCGGGCCGCGGCGAAGCCCGCGGAGCCGGCCCGCGAACCGCTCGAGATGGTCCGCCTGACGCTCGACCGGATGGCCCGCGGCGGCATCCGCGACCACCTGGCCGGCGGCTATCACCGCTACTCGACCGATCGCGCGTGGACCGTGCCGCACTTCGAGAAGATGCTTTATGACAACGCACTGCTCGCCTCGGTGCACCTGGCGGCATTCGAGCTGACGCGTGATTCGCGGTGGCGCTCCGAGGCCGAGGCGACCTTCGCCTTCGT
>JAKAUH010001027.1 GCA_021818605.1 Planctomycetota bacterium | reverse complement strand
ATCGCGTCCTCCTCGGTGGCCGTGCCGGGCGGAGGATGGAGGCGAACCCGGCTGGCCGGGATGCCGCCGAGCCGCCTGAGCAGGTCGGCCAGGCTCTCGGGCCGATCGATCGCGGGGATCGGCTGTTGACGGCTGGTGGTCGTCGCGACGCTCATGGCGGAAGACCCCAGGGGACGGGGAAGGTGGATCGACAATTTCATCTTACCTCGCGGCGCGCCCTGCCACACGGCGAATCGCGAGGCGTCGAGTTCCAGCCTCGGCCCCAGAACGCCGAAAGGGCGCGGCGAGCCGCACCCTTTCGCGGGAAGCACGAATTTTCGATTCCGGCTCGGGCCGATCAGAGCATCGGCAGGTCGAGCTTCTCCTCGCTGGCGATCCGGCGGAGCTTGTCCTGGGCGCGGGACTCGATCTGGCGGACGCGTTCCTTGGTGATCCCCAACTCGCGGCCGAGCTGCTCGAGCGTCTGCTCGCTGGCGCCGCCCAGTCCGAACCGGCTGATGATGATCTTGCGCTCGCGCTCGTCCAGCCGTCCGAGCATCCCCTTGACGGCCTCCTGCATCCGCTTGAGGGCGCTTTCGTACTCGTGCTCGTCGGTCCGGTTGTCGGCGGCGGCCTCGAACATCTCCTCATGGCCGGTGACGAACCGGTCGCGGCGATAGTTCTCCTCGGGGATGGTCCGGGCGAAGTTCTTCATGATCGCCCACGAGGCGTAGGTGCTGAACTTGTTGCCCCGCGAGAAGTCGAACTTTTCGACGGCGCGGATCAGCGACATGTTGCCGTCGGAGACCAGCTCGAAGAAGTTGTTCGACGGCCCGACGTGCCGCTTGGCGATCGAGACGACCAGGCGGAGGTTGGCCCGGATGATCTGGTTCTTGACTGCCAACGCCTCCTCCTGAAGCCGCTCGATCTCGTCGAGGTCCGAGGTCCGGGCGCGGGTTGGGTCGAGCTTCTCGCGCAGCTCGTGGGCCCGGTACTTCAGGTAGTTCATCTTGCGGAACAGGTGCATCTCCTGGCCGCGATCCAGCAGCGGGACCTCGTAGAGGCTCGCCAGGTACGGCGGCAACCCCTTGGGGGCCTTGGGCCGCCGCGGGGCCTTGCCGTCGGCCGGCTGGGGCATGTCCGCCAGGATCTCAGGAGCGCTTTCGGCCCGATGGAACCTCTCGTTGTCGATAAACTCAAGCTTGATACCAAGGATTTTCCGGGCGCGCATCTCGTTGAGCACGCGGTAGATGCTCGACCGCGTCCGCTCGTACTGGCGGGCCAGGACGTCGGCCGAGACACCCATGCGGAATCGCCGGTAGATCTGGGCCTTGGCGTCGTCGTCGAGCGGCGGGACGACGCCCGGGAAGATCGCCCGGTCCGGATGATCGCGGTCGTAGGCTTTCAAGGTCGTTCGGACGGTTTCCGTTGAGCGTGACATTTTTCTTGCGATCCTCCGCGCGATCTCGACCAGGCCGGCCTGCCCTGGTAGCGCGAGCGCCATGCGGCGGGCCCGACGAATGATCTCGTCGCGCTCCGCCTCAGTGAGTTGCCGAAACCTCGTCCCCCGTTCGACTTGCATGCGATGTGCCGAGACAAACCGCATCAGGCTCGATTCGAGGAATCCCACCTTGGTGCGCCCGTCGATCACAAACCGACGCGCCACCAGCCCCTGCCGCCGCCATCGCGTCACCGTTCGGGGCGACACGCTGAAACGGCGGCTCACTTCCTCCACTGTCAGAATCGGTTCGGGAACCTGCTCGGCGGACTGCCGGGCCGTCGCCGAAAGATCCTCGACGAACAAACCCAGGTCATGCTGGACGTCTTCGCCGTCCAGCACCAGAGCTGGCCACCCCTCGGGGCGAAACCCCGTGATCCGGAAACAAAGGTATTCGTAAGGATATCGCTTTTCGCCGTCGATCTCGGTCAGAAGTTGCTCGGCCCGGTCGATCTGCTCCAGCCGCCGCTCCCGCGGCGCGTATCGCATCTGCTGATCTCGCAGTTGCTTCATCGCGGGATGACGGTAAATCCTCCCCATCCTGCCCCCCCCCGACCGGCTTCCCAGTCCCCCTCTTACGTCCACTCCCCGATTCAGGTCCTCAACCAGGTTCCTGTCTGGGGATCGCACTTCACCGCTGAATCACGACGAAAAAATTCAAACTCGCCCTTTCGATCTTACACGACCCAGGCCCTGCTCTTCCTCAAATCCTTTCGTTCGCCCCCCACTTTCCTTCGTTCAACCCGCCCCAAACGCGTCTCCGACAAGGCTGCTCTCACCACACCCAGACATTAATACGTCCAGAATGCAACGGTGGGTCGCACAATCCCGTGACGAGAAAAAAATGGGCCGCTCCGCTATTTGAGATGCAGCCGGACGCGATTGGGTTCCCGTCCCTCCCCTGGATTTGTCACCGTCTTCGCCACTTATGAGCCATTCAGGCATGGGTAGCAAACCGCATACCGGCTTCGCCCGCATGAGGCCCATCCACACCACCGCAGATACCCTTGAACCCTCTCATCGCAACCAGCGCCTGTTTCAAACAGACGTTTGAATCGGGTGTTTTGTTCGAGGAATTCGTCTCTTTCGGGGAAAGCGGAAAACGGGCGGCCGATCGAGCGCGGCTCCTGGACCATCGGCCGAGCGTTCATCGGATCAGTAACCACCGGCGCCCCAGGAAGTTCTGGAGATTTCGGTTGTTCCGGAATATGCACGGTAGCCATTTCGATTCGGCCGGCCGTCGAGCCACCATTGGATGGACACGTTGCGACAGGCGGAATTCCGGGAACGGGATCGGCGTGGCCACCCCAAATTGACGGTTCTCCCTCTTTCCTGATAATAGGGCGCGCCGGAGGGACACGGCGCCGCGAGAGATGCGGCCGGTCGTGCCGGGGCAAGGAGGCTCGGATGGACCAGGGACGGGCGAGGTCGGGTTGGGCGGGGTGCGGGCCGGCGGGCATCCTCGGATTGCGAGGGGGAGCGACGGCGCTGGTGGTGCTGCTGGGCCTGGCGAGATGGGCGGCGGGCCAGACGGCCGACGCGGTCATCCTGGGCGAGTCGGTGCCGCGCGGGACGGCCTCGCGGGTCCGGATCGAGCTGAAGGCGCACGGACTGTTCCGGCCGCCCTTGCCGCCGGACAAGATGGCACCCGGTGCGAAGATGCCAAAGCCGATGGCGCTGGATGTCCAGACGCGGCTGATCTTCAACGAGCGGGTGATCGGGCTGGCCGGGGACAGGACGGCGAACGGCACGTCCCGGGGCCAGGCGGCGGGGGGCGCGACGCGGGGAAAACCCGCCCGGGTCGTCCGCCACGTGATGCAGGCGGCGTCGGCGATCAATGGAGCGAAGGGCGAGATCCGGCCGATGACGGCCGTGCTCCGCCCGGAGGTCGCCCTGCTGGTCGCCGAGCGCTCGAGCGCCGATGGGTCTGTGGTGGTCTTCAGCCCGGCCGGACCGCTCACCCGCTCCGAGCTCGAGGTGGTCCAGGGGGTAGGCGATCCGCTGGCGATCGCCGACATCCTGCCGACAGGTCCGGTGCGGCCCGGGCAATCGTGGCGCGTGGGCGAGACGGCCGCGCGAGGAATCAGCCAGTACGACGCGATCACGGCCAACACGCTCGACGCCTTGCTCGAGTCGGTCGACCCGACGCGAGCGGCGGTTCGACTGCACGGCCGGATCGAGGGGTCGCTCCAGGGCGCCCGGGGATTGATGACCTGCGACGGCGTGCTGATCTTCGACCGTCGCCGGGGCTGGATCGAGCGGCTCGAGCTCAACCGCAACGAGAGCCGGCGCCCCGGGCCGATCGAGGCGGGCCTGGACGTCAAGAGCACGCTCACGTTCACCCGCGTCACGGAGAATCCTCCGGCCACGCTCTCCGACGCCGCCCTCGCCCGGGCCTCGCTTGAGACCACCCCGCAGCGCCTCTGGCTGACCCAGGACTCGCCGGACGGCAAGGCCCAACTGCTGCACCACCGGCGCTGGCATGTGTTCTGGGAAGATCCCAAGGTTGTCGTGCTCAAGCGGCTCGACGGTTCACGGGTCGTGGCTCAGTGCAACCTGGTGGTGGGTCCGCCGGCCGGCCGCGGCCGGCATCAGGACCCCGTCCAGTTCCGCGACGAGGTTCGCCGGGTGCTGGGCCAGCGGTTCGTCCAGTTCCTCGGCACGGGGACGGTCGGCGGCGACCCGGCGGGCGGGTTCCGCTTCAAGGTCGGCGTGCAGGGCCGCGAGGGGGATCTCGGCGTCGTCTGGTACTACTACCTCGTCGCCGGCCCGGAGGGGGACCAGCTCGTGGTCACCTATACCCTGGCTGCCCGCGACGCGCAGACCTTCGGCGACCAGGATGCCGAGATGATCGGCACGCTGCGCTGGCGCCAGCCCCGCCAGGCCGATGCACGCCGGCGCTAGCCCGGCGACCACCCTCCGACAGGTTTTTTCCTGTTCTGCAGGGCTGGGCATTTTTGCAGTCACCATTACGGCGGCAAGAAAGGGGTTCAGGCTGACCAGCCTGACGGTTCAGCCCTGTCAGGCTGGACAGCCTGACCTGGCGTGAGAATCTTCCTTGCTGGGGTAACACATCGTCGCGACGATGATCACAACCATGTCGTGATGGGCTGCGTGAAATCCGTGACACCCGTTCTTCCGCTTTTCCGGGGTCGGGATCAGTCCGGGAAACGGTACAAGGTGTACAGAGCGTCGGAAAGATCTTCCAATGGCAGGACGAGCCGTTCGAGCAGGAACAGCACCCGGCCTTCATCGTCCCTGCTGGGGGCCTCGGCCTCTTCGGGGAGGGGCTCACCTTCGTCCTCGATGACGGTGCCCTCCTGCGCCGACCACCGGCGCAGCAGGCCCCCATCGCGATACCACTCGAATCCGGCCATACCCGACGCTCCTTCAAGCATCAATGTCAAGGCGACACCGCTCTCTGAGAGTCGGCTCACGGCGTCCGGGTCGGAAACGAGGAGTGGTCCCCAGATCGAGGTCCAGTCCCCCACCCGGGCCACAGCCGCGCCGAG
>JAKAUH010000814.1 GCA_021818605.1 Planctomycetota bacterium | reverse complement strand
TGTGACTCCTTCACCGATCACTCCTTCACGCCGCGTCAGTGATCGATCGGAAGGCCGGAGCGGAGCGGCTCATGGTGCTGGAGCTGCTCGGAGAGCGTCTCGAAGAATCTCTCGGATCGGTCTCCGGGCTTGATGGTCGAGCGAGCCTTCTCGGCCGTGCGATTGGCCGCGTCGAAATCGCCGGCCTCGGCCTGGGCCGCGGCCAGGTTGAGCAGGTAATCCGGCCTCTCGGGCTTCGTGCGTCGCACTGCCTCGGTCGCCGACTCGACGGCGAGCTTGCCGTCTCTCACCGAATCGTCCGGGCAGGTGGCACGAATCCTCGCACGGCGGATGCACGCGTTTGAATAGCCCGGTTCTGGCGCCCCCTGTCGGACCACCTCATCGTAGTCGGCCAGGGCTTCTCGGAATTCCTGCTTCATCTCGTCCCATTCGCCACGACCCTGGACGGCGTCCCAGCATCGCGGGTCGCGGGCGAGCGACGCTTTGAAGTCCTCGAGCGCCCCATCGAGATCCTTTTGCCGCATGCGGACGAGGCTGCGCCAGGCGTAGGTATATACGAGTATCGGACCAGGCAACTCGCCCCCCCTGGCGATGGCCGAGTCGAAGTCCGCCTGAGCGTTCGGATACTGATACCGTTGCAGGTAGATGAACCCGCGAAAGGCGTAACACTGGGCCTGCTCCGGCAAGGCCGCGACGACGTCATTCGCCTCGGCGAGTGCCGCATCCAGCTTTCCGTTTCTGAGGAGGAACTGGGCATGCGGCAGGTAGAGCTGGGGCTCCTTGATCCCCAGGCGCGCGGCCGACTGGAAGTCAGCCCTCCTCTTCTCAGGCTCGTTCCGCCGACAGTGACGTTCTCCCCGGTTGAAGTACATGACGCCGTCGCGGGGGTTGATCTCCAGCGCCCGATCGACATCCGCAAGAGCCTGGTCGTAGTCTCCCTGCTGTGCGTACAGGTCGAAGCGCACCAGGAGAGCGGAGCGACAACGGGGGTCGATGCGGAGTGCATCATCGGCGTCGATCATCGCTTCCTTCATATGGCCGAGCTTCTCGTGGCAGACCGCACGGCCGCAGAGGGCCTCGGTGTCTCGGCGCTCCGCTTGCAGGAGAGTGTCATACTCGGCCATGGCTTCCTTGAAGCGGCCGTCATGAAAGAGAGCCGCCGCTCGCGTCGACCGCGACGCCTGGTCCGTCGGGTTGAGCTCCAGGGCGCGCGAGGAGTCAGCCAGGGCCTGCGCGCGGTTGCCCTGGCGGAAGCGGATGTTGCCTCGCAGGCCAAAAGCCTGGGCATGGCGGGGTTCGATCCGGATCGCCTCGTCGCAGTTCCTGGCGGCCTTCGCGAGGTCGCCCGCCTGATTGTAATAGCTTGCACGTCCGAAGTAGGCATCGGCGTTCTTCGGGTCGCGGCGGATGGCCTCGTCGAAATCGGCGAGCGCTCGTGCAAGATCCTTCGTCTCGAACCGGCACCTGCCGCGCAGCACGTAGGCGTCGCCGGCGGTGGGGTCGAGCTTGAGGACGCGGTCCAGGTCCTCGATCGCCCGGTCGAATTCCTGCCGGGAGGCCCGGAGCGCGGCACGAGCGAAGTAGCCCGTGGGGCAATTCGGATCGGCGCGGATCGATTCCTCGGCATATCTTTCGGACTGGTCGAGCTCTCCCCGCTCGGCATGAAGACCTGCGCGATCCGCCAGCAGAACAGCGTCGTTGGCCTTGATACGCAGGGCCTGTTCCAGGTCGGCCAGCGATTGCGCGGAGTCCTCCGGCGGTCGGCAGGCCGCTCGGCGCGAGTAGGCGTAGGCCATCCCCGGATCGAGGCGGATCGCCTCGTCGCAGTCCGCGACGGCGCCGACAAGGTCCCTTTGGGCTTGCCGCGCGACCGCGCGACCGAGCCGAGCATACGGCTCCTTCGGGTGCTCCCTGATCCGGCCGTCGAAGTAGGCGACGGCCCGATCCATCGCGACGACCTCGGCGAGCGGGAGAGTTCCCTTGCTGGCCCAGTGGAACACCCGGGCCCGGTCCCCCTCGACCGCCTCGACGACGAAGACACGGGGATAAGCCGGAATGGTGGACGAGCGGTCGCCGTCCTTCAG
The DNA here is from genome assembly GCA_021818605.1 of Planctomycetota bacterium. Taxonomy (GTDB): domain Bacteria; phylum Planctomycetota; class Planctomycetia; order Isosphaerales; family Isosphaeraceae; genus JAKAUH01. Next base: position 2,909 of record JAKAUH010000814.1, on the reverse strand, counting down.
GACCAGTCCCGGCGCCTTCGCGAGGACCTGGGTCCCCGGCCTGAGCTTTGCCTTGTCGCCTCCGCAGCCGTCGCTCCGGGCCGTCCCGGCCGACGGCCCGACCCAGATCGCGACCGAGAGAATGACGCACAGCCCGGACAGGCGTCGGATCGGAGACATGGTGCAGACCTCCCGGTGTTTGACGAGCTGAACTGAACTGGGCGTGGGCCGTTCGCGATGCGCCGGTCCGGTTCGATGCGGCCGGAGTAGAGTCGGTGCTCACTTCATGATCGAAAGGCGATTGACGATACTGTGTAAGAATCCGGCCGTTCGGTCAAGGCGACACTCCGGCACGTTGGCGTGCAGTTTGGCGGTCCGAATTGACCCGCCTCAAAGTGATGAATAAAATCGCGTATGAGAACAAGCGACTGCACGCGACGCGCCGTGGCGTCGCGGCGGCCATGCTGGCCCCCTAACGTCACAGACGGTCGTGAACACCACCCAGCGGATCCTCGGACTCCTTGCGCCCTACCGATGGCGAGCGGCAGTTGCCCTCGCCTTCACGGTGGCTGGCTGCGTGCTGAATTTCCCGTTGCCCCTGCTGATCCAGGGGCTGGTCGACGGCGCGCTGAGCGCGGGCGGCTTTTCGCCGCTGTTGGTCCTGGCGCTGCTGGGCGTGTTCGCGGGGCAGGCCGGGGCGTCGCTGGCGGTCGCGCATGTCGCCGGGCCGGTCGGTCTGGGCGTCGTCCGCGACCTGCGCCATGCCCTGTATTCCCGGCTCCAGCGGCTCGGTCTGCCGTTCTTCGACCGGGTTCCGGCCGGCGCGATCATCTCGCGGCTGATGGACGACGTCGCGGTCGTGCAGGCGCTCGTTACCTCGCAGGCGCTGGCGATCCTGGCCGACCTGGGCACCGTGGCGGCCGTGCTGGTGCTGTTGCTCTGGCGCGACCTGGGCGTGGCGTTCATGGCCTTTCTGGTAATCGGCGCGTATGCCGTGCTGTTCGCCGCGTTCGGCCGGTGGATTCGCGACGGTACGACCGAGGTCCGCGAGCGGCTCGACCGGATCTTCGGCCATCTGAAGGAGCGGCTCGACGCCGCCGTGGTCGTCCGGGCCTGCGACGGACAGGACGCCGAGATCGCCGAGTTCGCCCGTCGAATCCACGAGGCGCACGGGCCTCGGGTCCGGGTCGGCTGCCTGGCTGCCACGCTCTCGAACCTGAGCGCCGGGCTCAGCGGCGTCGGCACCACGCTGGTCTTCGGCGTCGGGGCGATCGGGGCGCTCTCGGGCCGGATGACGCCCGGCGAGGCCGTATCGGCCGCCGCGCTGGCGGCCCTGGTCTTCGGCCCGATCGCGAGGCTGTCGGATCTGATGAGCGCATTCCATCAGGCGGCGGCTAGCCTCGAGCGGCTGGGCGAGATCCTCGACGGGGATCCCGGCATCGCCGAGGCGACGTCGCCCGAGCCGATCGGCCGGCCGTGCGGACTGGTCGAGTTCGACGGCGTCTCCTTCGCCTATCGGCCCGGACGCCCCGCGGTTCGCGAGATCTCCCTCCGCGCCGAGCCGGGCCAGACGGTCGCGATCGTCGGGCCGACCGGCTGCGGCAAGACCACGCTCGCCAACCTGCTGTTGCGGTTCCACGACCCCATCGCGGGCGAGATCCGGCTCGACGGCGTGCCGATCCGCCGGATCGCGACAGCCGACCTTCGCCGCCAGGTCGGGATCGTCCCGCAGGAGCCCGTGGTTTTCACCGCCAGCCTGGCCGACAACATCCGCTACGGGACGCCGGGCGCCCGCGACGAGCAGGTCATCCAGGCTGCCCACGCCGCGCTGGTGGACGAGTTTGCCCGTTCGCTCCCGAACGGCTACGACACGATCGTCGGCGAGGGCGGACACCGGCTCAGCCAGGGCGAGCGCCAGCGACTGGCGATCGCGCGGGCGTTCTGCAAGGACCCGGCGATCGTGATCCTCGACGAGGCGACCGGCTCGCTCGACTCGGCCGGCGAGGCCCGGATCCAGGAGGCCCTGGCAAACCTGCTCGCTGGCCGCACCACGCTGGTGATCGCCCACCGGCTGTCCACCGTCGTCGACGCGGACACGATCGTCGTCATGGACGATGGCCGGATCGTCCAGGCCGGCACACACGACGAGCTACGCGACGACCCGAACGGCCCGTATGCCCGGCTGTGGGAGCGGGCCTCGGGCGGCCTGCTCGCGGCCGAAGGCTGGCGGGCCGACGAGCCGGCCGAGGTGCCGCCCCGTCCGGCGGTTGCGAATGTCGGCGGCCTTCACGATGCCACGCGCGAACGCCGGGAGATCGAGGTCGGATGAAGCCGGTCGACAACAGGAATGAGGGCAAGCCCTCGTCGTGGGCCGGCCTCCGCCGGCTCGAGGCTCGCTTCCTGCGCTCGCGCCGGGCGGTGCTGATCGCTGCCCTGATCGGCCTGCTGGCCCAGGCGGCGCTCGGCGTGCCAGTCCCGCTCCTCCAGGGGATGGCTGTCGATCGTCTGGCGGCCGGGTGGAAACCGGGTGGCGCGGGCACGTCCCCGGCCGCCGCGGTCGCCCTGCTCGTCGGCGCGATGCTCGCCTGCCACCTCGTCCGGATGGCGCTGGGCTGGAAGGTCGCCGCCACGATGTCGACGGTCGCGCTCGAGTTCGTGCGCGAGCTGACCGACACGATGCACCGCAAGCTTCAGCGCCTTTCCACCAGCTACTTCGACCGCGAGCCGACCGGCCGGATCATGACCCGGCTGACCAGCGACGTCGGCTCGCTGTTGATCTTCCTCAGCGGCGGCTCGCTGCAACTGATCTCCGACCTGGTCCTGGCGGGGCTGATCTCGGTCCTGCTCTTCTGGATTCAGTGGCAACTGGCGATCGTCGGCCTGCTGGCGATGCCGCTGTTCGTGCTGAATCACCGGGCGTTCTCGCGGTC
>JAKAUH010000953.1 GCA_021818605.1 Planctomycetota bacterium | reverse complement strand
TGACCAATCCCCCGATCATCCCAGCCTTGTGGTGATCGACAAAAGCCCTCGATGGGATTCAGCCCGGGAGGACTCGTGAACTGGAACGCGATCGTCGCCGAGGAGGTCGTCAACGAGTTCCGTGCCCTCTGCGACCGGAGTGGCCGCACCTTATCCCGGTCCAACCACCTCGAGCAGCTCGTGGCGCGGGGCGAAGACCTTTACTTCAGGGCGGCCGGCCTGCCCGGCCATGAGGGTCACCTGGGTACGCTTCAGGTCGATCCGAGCGGGCGCGCCCAGATCCGCTGCGGCGTTCAACACCTCTCCGTGCGATGGGAGTCCCTGGCCGATCCCCGCTGCTTCTCCCGGCTGCTCGTCTCGATCGAGGAGGGGCTCGATCGCTGGATCGCGGCACAGTACGAGGAGTTCGAGTCGATCAGGGACTCCTTCCAGATCCAGCGGCTGACGGCCCTGAAAGCGTTCTACCTGGCCTTCGAGGCGACCCAGTCGAGCCGGCGCGCGGAGTTGATCGCGGACCTGGAGGAGATCATCAAGCTGCTCGATTTCGAGGACCCCGAGGAGCCCTCGACGATCCGGCACCAGGCGTTGTATCGCCTGGCCCTCGCGGGCTGCCGGCTCCATGACCCGGATCCGGTCCGACGGGCCGCGGAGTTCGCGTACCAGTTCCGGGGGTTCGGCAGCTTCTCGCCGATCTTCCCCTGGCGAAAGATCATCCTCGCGGTCTGTCTCGCCGCGCGCGAGAGCGGGATGCATGGACGTCGCCGCCAGCGGCCGCGCCTCCCGCGTGCGCGGGACGAGAAGGAACGCGAGGCCCTGCGTCGCGCCGCCGAATCGGCCTTCGATGTGCCCAAAGACGTTCTCAATCGCCTCGGCCCGATGCTCCGTTATGGCACGGTCCGGGACCTCGCGAGATCCCACCGGATCTATTGAGGCAGCCGAAGGAGGTGGGATCGGCATGAACGGGCAATCCCGAAGAATTCTCCGCGATCCGTGTCCAATCCGGGCCGGCTGCTCGCTCTTCTCCGGGCGCGAGCGGCGAGGCCCGGCCCTCGTCCGTAGCCCGTCGGCGATGGAGGGGATGCTGATGAGGTGGGAATCAGGCGGGGAGCGCTTCGATGATTGCCTGGTCTTCTTCAAGGTCGATGAGGTCATCGACGGGCTGCCCGTCGGTCAGTTATCGAACATGAGCCCGAGCTATCCACTGACGATCGGCGGCGTGCGGGTCCGCTCCGCGGAGGCCCTCTATCAGGCCCTGCGATTCCCGCATCGGCCGGACTGGCAGCGGGAGATCCTCGCCGCTCCGAACGCCATGAAGGCCAAGATGGCGGCCAAGAAGGAGGGGCGGAGGAGGCTGCACTCGCGGCCGGACTGGGACGAGATCAAGGTCGAGGTCATGCGCTGGGTGATCCGGGCCCGGCTCGCCCAGCACTATCGCGATTTCTTTGTGCGGATGCTCGACTGGACGGGGCATCGGCCGATCTGCGAGCGCTCGAGGCGCGACGAGTTCTGGGGCGCCGTTCTGGGCGAGGATGGGTCCTGCGCGGCGGCAACCAGCTCGGCCGGCTCCTGGTCGAGTTCCGCGATGAGGCGCGGGCCCTGCGGGCCGAGGGGCGTGAGGCCGACCTGCAGCGTGTCGAGCCGCCCGCGATCGAGGGGCTCTTGCTCCTGGGCGAGCCGATCGGTGTCGTCGAGGGGACCGGCGTCGTTCCAGTGCGCTGAGGCTCCGGTCGTCTCCTTCCCGGCCGGGTTTGCCTGGCCGGGACATCCTCGGGTCTGAGCGTCGACTGTGGCTTGCATGCAGCGCACCGATGAAATCGGAGCACGTGCCATGGCATCCTCGGACCTTAAAGTGACTGCCTCTCGGCCATGATCGGCCGGGGAGCCAAGTCTCGGCGAGCGAGGAGTCCAGTGTCTGGAGATCAGCTGTGCAAGTGGTTATCGCTGGTTCATGTAGGATCGGCCGGATCGGGTCGCGCGAGTGGGACTATGGGACGTTCGTGGCCATCATCGATCGGGCGGTGGCCGCCTCTTTCCCGGAGGGTTGGAGATGTTGGACTGGGTGATCCCTGTTGTCCTGGCGAGGAGTTGTCGGCCCGGGTGGGCCCCGGGTGGGAGGAGGGACCCGGTGGGGCCGGATGTCCTTTCGGCCTGGATCCGAGAGGTCAAGATGCACGGGATCAGGTCGGTCCTGGTCCTGCTGGCGGACGAGCACATGAGGCTCTATGACGGCGAGGGGGGCGGGCTGCTCACCGCCTATGAGGCGAACGGACTTGTCGTCGCCCATGTCCCGGCCGCTGACCATCAATTCCCCCCGCTCGGCCCGGGGGAACTCGACGCCGCATTCCAGTCCTTTTGCGCCTTGCCCAGACCGACCCTCATTCATTGCAGCGCGGGCATCGACCGGACAGGGGCGGCCATCCGGCACATCCTGGCCCGGCGGGGAGAATGGATGTCTCTCTCGGTCGGAGACGCCGCCGGCACTCCGAGAAGCGACGCGGTGACCACTCCGGGCCCGCACACCGGCTCGGCCGGCGCGGAGATGAACACGCCCATCCAGGCGCAGAATGTCGGGAACCGCGGCGACACGCTGAAGCACGCGCCGATCCCCGACCTGATCCGCGTCCTGCTCGCTGTGGCCGGACGGGTTACCTATTTCGACCCGTTCGCATTTGCCCTGGAATACCCGCTGTCGCCCTCGGTCGGCTTCCCGCGCTGGCTGGACGATCTTCGAGTTCGCCGGCGGACCTGGCCTGCTTATGACCGGCTGCAAGACATCCAGGGGCCGCGACTGGCCGCGGGCTCCGCATATCGATGTGGGATTGGTTTGGCCCTCGACGCGATTGGGCCGGAACGACTCTCCTGGCTACTGGCCGCCGAGCGCGACCCGGGCCTCCGCATCCGCCTGGAGGCCGGGCTCCGCGAGATGGGCCTGGCCGGCTCGCTGGTGGGAGGGGCGGTCCAGCCCGACGCCGCCGGGATCCCCGGCACGATCGCAGGGGCCGGGGCTTCGGTGCAGGCCGGCGACGGGCTCTTCGCGCTGATCGATCCCTTCACGATCCGGCGGTGCCCGTGGCGAGCGGTCCTTGAAGGGCTCGCCCTGGCGATACGCCCCGGGGCCCACGCGATCGCGCTGGTTTTCACGTCCGCGCCCCATGACTGGCCGCCGGACCTCTCCCCGGCCGGCGCGTTGCGCCGCGTCCGCTGGATTGGCGAGGGGCCTTTCGAGTTGGCCGTCTACGCCACCGAGGCTCTCACGGACGACGTCGCGCGCGTCCTGGACGAGTTTGGGTGGATTTAACCCGGCGGGTCCCACTCCGGCCATCAGGAATCCCGGGCCGGCGTTGTCCAGAAATGCGAGTGGCCTCGCTCTTCTCCCGTCGTTCATCGAGGTGACTATTGGCGGGCCCGGGAGGACCGGTCGCGTGGAGAATGCTCGTTTGCCGCGGAAGGTGATCTCGGGGGGACAGATCGGGGCCGATCAGGCGGGACTCATCGTCGCCGCACGCTACAAGATCGCGACGGGGGGTTGGATGCCACGAGGCTTTCTGACCCTCAGGGGCCCCGATCCTGAGGTGGCCGCCCGGTTTGGGCTGCAGGAGCATCCCTCCGAGGCGTATCCGGAGCGGACCGAACTCAACGTCCGGACCTCGGACGGCACGATCCGGTTCGCGGCGAACTGGAAGACTCCGGGGGAGCTCTGCACCCTCAAGTTCATCCGTCAGCATGGCAAGCCCTGTATCGACGTGGACATCAAGAACCCTCGTCCCGTCGAGGAGATCGCCGAGTGGATCAGTCGCGAGCGGATCAAGACTCTCAACGTCGCGGGCAACGTCGAGCCAAAGAGTCGCGGGGCCCAGGCCAGCGGGATCACCGACTTCGTGATCGATTATCTGGGGAGAGTCTTCGAAGCCCTGGGGCATCAGCCAAATGACTGATCGGCATCGTTCATATGATCCGACCGTCCTCAACCTGGTCACCGAGGCGGATCGCGTCCGCGCCGAGTGCCGGGACCTCGAAAGCCGGATCCTGCCGCTCCTGCTCTCCCGGGAGCAGGTGACCGGCGACGCTGAGGGATCCCCCGGCGCGCTCGGGACCTGGCGCCGTGTTGTCCGTGGACTGGAGGCCGCCCTGCCGACGCCGGACGGCCGCCCCGGCGTCCCCGTTGATGAGGCATTCCTGGCGGGATTCCTCCACCAGCGGCCCGACGCGGACTTCCGGATTCGCCGGGGCCGGCTCGCCTGGAAAACAAAGGTCTTCACGCCCCTCGATCTCGATGACTGGCATGCCGCCGGGGTGCTCTCGGTCATGCTCGGCGAACCCATCCCAGAGGCTGGCGCGAGCGAGCGCCTGCTCTCTCGATTCGACGAATTCCAGGACTGGTTCCTGGGGGCGAGGCCAAATGTCTACTTCGTCGCCAACGAGATGTGCCTGCTGCTGCCGATCTGCGTCGAGTTCGCGCTGGACTTCGTCCGCCGTGCCTTCGACCTCGAAGGACGGCTCGAGCGGATCCGATCGGACGTCTCGCTCGATGACGGGGAGCGAACGCAGAGGTTGAAGGAGTGGTCGGGCCCATTCCCGATGCACGGGTTCAACAACGCGCTCCTGCACGTGATCGCGTCGCTCGCAAACAATCACTTCGATCAGATCGAGTCATTCCTCGATCACCCGGCGCGAATCGGGGGCTATACCGAGCTCATGCCGCATTATCTCGTGGCCGTCCTCCATCAGAAGGTCCGAATCCTCGAAGAGCTCTCCCATGAGGAGAGGGAGCGTCGAGGCGGCACCTGGCCGGTTCCCAGATCCCGGGGTACTGACGCGTCATATAATAATTCCAGGTGGTTACAAAAACGGTTACAACTCGGGGGGAAGATTGGGGATCGTCCCAAAACTCCCACCGGCAACTTGACACTTTACGCGGCAAAGCGTCGAGATTTCGGCGCCGAACCCGGGGAAGGAGGCCAATCCGCCCGCCGCGAGGGCCGCGAAAGTGTCAACCTGC
>JAKAUH010001155.1 GCA_021818605.1 Planctomycetota bacterium | reverse complement strand
CGCTGCCGCCTTCGGCCGCGCGGCCGGCCCGCCAACTCTCTTCCCGGCAGCCTTCAGTCGCGGCGGAGTCGTCTTGATGACAGCCTTGCGATTCGAGTCGATCTCCTGCGGATGCGGGAAGACGAGCCGGTAGGCGAGGGTCAGCCGCTTGCGAGCCTCGTCGGCTGGCAAGGACTCGAGCGACGTCTGAATCCAGGCCGGAAGCGCGGTGACGAACAAGGACAGGCGGTGAGAGTCGACGGACTTCAGCCCGCTACGGGCGAGATAAAGGTTGATCGCCTGGTGACGAAGGATTCTCCGCCGGAGCGCGTCCTTCCGTCTCACCGCATCCTCGAACTTCTTGCGAACGGATGGATCGAGCAGTTCAGCTTTCCTTCGTGCCGACTCCTCGAGCCGATTTCGCTCGGACTGGTCGGGCAGGAGGATGGGCCGGACCCCGCGCAGGTAGCTCCGGACGGCCTCCAGCCATTTCGCCTCGTTGAAATCGTCGGGGAGGGTCTCGCGCGGGATCGGGGAGTTGAGGCGACCTCCCATGTTAAGCAGAGCCTCATGGCGGGCGAGTTCGTTCATCCGATCGAGTCGGGTCCGCTGCGCTGGGTTGAGGATCTGCCAGATCCGATAGGCCGACGCCAGCTCGAAGGGGGACCACGCACAGGCCTCGACGACCCGGAGCACCTCCCGGGTATCGGCGGTGGGAACGGGGTACTGCCCGAGCAGCTTGCGAACGAGCGCCATCCGCTCGGCGGCGGGCTTCGAGGCCAGCTCGACCTGCCGGTTCTCAGGGAGGGTCGCGAGCCAGGCGTGATACCGATGGAGAACCCGCTCGTACCGAGACCGCTGGTCCGGGGAGAGCTCGGCCAGGCGGCGGTCGACGTCGCGAGCTGCGGCCTGCTGTTCAGGAGTTAACTCGAGATCGAATCGTCGCAGGTTGTCCAGCAAGCGCGACCGGCCCTCCAGCGGCAGGCTCCGAAGTCGGTCCCAGGCGGCGTCAGGCTCCGCAGCAGCGGCCATCAGAACGACGGCGGCTGCCGAGATCCCGACCAGGCCCCAGCGGCCGGCGCGTGGCTGTCGTGTGGCGAACATCATGGGCGGCGGTTGGGTTGAACGTCCGGGATCGTCGGGCTCGCGCCCCGGCCGACACCTCAGAGCAGGGCACGGGTCAATGCATCGCAGGGTTAAAATCGGCGGCTTCAGCCAGCTCGCTCAGAAAGTCAAACGACTCGACCTCGAGGTATTCATCCAGGTGCTCGGCCAGCGAGAACTCACGGACCAGCCGCGCCGATGGGTCCGGCCAGACCCATCGGGTCGCGGCATAGCCCAGGCCAAGCGGGAGAATCCCCATGGCGAGATACACCCCCGCCAGGAGCATGCGATCCGACCACGTCCGGATCGACGCTCCCCAGGCCGGATCCCCCACGTCGAGGCGGCGGATCTCGGTGAGCGTGCGCTCGGAGAAGCCGGTGTCTAGCTCGGGAAACGGCAGATGGCCCAGCAACTCCCAGGTCCTCTGGAGCATCTCCACCTCGCGACGGGCGGTGGCGCTGTGCGTGAGCTTGGTCGAAAGGGCGCGATGGGTCGCCTCGGGTAGCTCGCCGTCCACATAGGCCACCAGGTCGCCCCGCTCGTCGGGCGTCAACCGGAGCTGCTCGGGACCTCGGGACATCGATGTCAAACCTCAGATGTTGTGAGGAGCGAAAGGTCTGATACCCGCGCACAACCTCCGGCCGCGACGAGAATTCCGCGCCAGGAAGCGGCTCGACCACGTACCTCACATCATGCCCATGCCAGGCATGCCCATGCCCATGCCGCCGCCCATGCCGCCGCCCATGCCGCCACCCATGCCGCCGCCTCGTCCGGGACGCCTTCCGCGACCGGAGAAGACGTTGGCGTTCTTGTTCCGCATCGACCGTCCTGCCAGATCGGGATAGTATTGACTGACACGGTTGAAATAAAGGGCAGGCCCCATTCCTTCGGTGTTGGACGGGTCGTGCGAGAAGCGGGCGACACGCGGGAGCCGGGCATCGGCCTGGGAAGAGTAGGGATGGAGCGGGTCGACCGTATCCGAGAACGGCGAGACAGGATCGTAGAGCCCCTGGCGGTTCGCCGTGGCATAGTACTGGCGGATCGGCATTGCCTGGTTCACGGCATCGAGAGGACCCGGCCGCATCGCCTGAAGCTGCTGGTTGGGCAGGTAGATCGCGTAGTACGCCGAAAATGGATCGGCGAAGATTCCCATACCCGAGCCAGCGCCGATAGCGCCGACCTGAGCCACGGCCTGACCAGGAGCCGCCGAAAGGCAGGAAACCACCGCGACGATCACGCCAACCGCAGGGAGCAGATGCCGTTTCATGTGATCCCCCTCTCGCCTTGGGTCCGGAAGGAACAACTGGTAGAACACTGATGCATACGGGACTGCGACGACGGACTGAGAGCTTGTGAAGAAATCGATTGTCGAACAACGGCTCGAAGAGAGCAAGGAGGTGCAAGCGCGAACTCGGTAGAGCGTCATGCTGTTTTGCTCTCTGCTTCCTTCCTTTTGCTACGATCCTTTCCCATTGCCTGAGACCGGGTCGTGGGAGGCGAACAATCCATCCGCGCTACTGGGGATACAGACTCTTCGGACCAGCAGGCCCGGCCTCACCAGGGGAAATCCGGATGTCTTCCCTCGCCGAAGCGATCCTGCTAAACTCTTAAGTATAATCGGGATAAGCCGTCGGACAAGCCTCGTCCGGCGAAAAGCCCCGCTCTGGCAGACCCGGAAGTGGGCGGTCCGGACACATCGGCGAGGGATTCCGCCCGGAGAGCTAGCGAGATGACAAGCGGTTGGGAAGCCTTCCCGGGTATCGTTCAGCCGGTGCTGGCGGTGGTGCTGGGCAGCGGATGGAAATACTACGCGGGGCTGGCGGTGGTCGTCGGCGTGACAGGCTTTGCGATCGTCGTCTTCTACCGCGAGTGGCAGGAGATGCACGACGTCGAAGAGCCCGATCAGCCGCAGGAACTCCTCGACTCTTTCGTGAAGGCACACGTCCAGGGGGAACTCGACGCCGGCGAGCTCGAACGAGTGCGCCGGCTGCTGTCCGACGGATCCGAGGCCAAAGCCGGCGCCTCGACGGCCGGGGACGAGAAGATGCCAGGCGACCTCAGAGGTTCCGCTGGGCCCGCTCCGCTCCGCGAGCCGGATTGATTCCGATCTTCGACTGGCGAATGAATCCCACGAACTCGGCGACCTCGGAGATCGCGCCGAAATCGGCCTGAATCTGGTCCAGCGCGCCCCCCTGGCTCCGTCCCTCCCGGTAAAAGATCCGAAACGCCTGGCGCAGCGAGTCGATGGCCACCGGACTACAACCGGCCCGCCGCAAACCGACGACGTTCAGCCCGGTCACACAGTTATACCCCTGCTGAAGCACAAATGGCGGAATGTCCTTGGAGGTCGCCGCCATGCCGCCGAGCATCGCCAGCCGGCCAATTCGAACCCGTTGCTGTACGGCTGTATGACCCGAGAGGATGCAGCCGTCCTCGAGTGTGACGTGCCCGGCGACCAGGGCATAATTGACCACTGTGCACCCATTGCCAATCCGGGCGTCGTGCCCGACGTGACTGCCGATCATGAACATGTTGCGATCGCCAATCCAGGTCGTCCCGCTGCCTTGCATCGTACCGCGATGGATCGTGACAAACTCGCGGAAAACGTTAGCATCGCCGATTCGCACGCAGGTGCTCTCGCCCTGGTAGCCGCGATGCTGGGGACTCTTGCCCAGCACGGCCCCGTGCCCGACGAAATTGTCGCGGCCCATGACGAGTGGACCGCTGAGGGACGCATGGGCCTCGATGATGGTACCCGACCCCACCTCGATCGGTCCTTCGATGACCGCGTAGGGCCCGACCCGCACGTCCGGTGCTAGCATGGCCTCGGGGTCGATCACGGCGGTCGGGTGGATCAGCTCCGCTAGGGTCGTGGCCATCGCCCTTGTCCTCCTGCGCCGGCGAATCGTGTGGACTTCCTGTCCACCCACACGGCATCGGGCGAGGAAATGTCCGGACTTGAGCGAATTCGCTGGATTCGTTCCCGCATGGTCGATCCACGCCTTGCCCTCTCGCGCGGGACTCGCCGCAGATCCACTACCTTCGCCAGACCGGTGGTTGCGTTCCCTCCGACGCGCTAATGGATCTCGATCGGACGTCCCGTGCGGACACTCTCGATCTCGGCGAGGCAGAGCTTGAGCGCCTGGCGGGCCAGCTCGCCATCGAGTTGCGTCGCCGCTTTGCCCTCGGCGACGGCGCGGCAGGCGACCGAAAGTTCCTGAACGAATCCGTCGACGGGATCGCCGGCGCTCAGCGTGGGCCGATCGACCGAGCCGTCGGGACGGATCACCGAAAGCGGCATCGCCAACTGTCCCTGACCGCCGAGATTGGCGAACTCGAAGACGATCGTGGCGCGATCGAGGTAGAGCTCAAAACCGTGGGCGAACGGCCGGCCCGGCTGGGAGAGGGCCCCCGACACACAGGAAACGGCCAGGTCTGTCGTCTCGAACAGGTACTGCGTCGTCAGATGCATGACGGCGCCGTCCTGGACGACCCCGCGCGACTGGACAGCGTGGGGGACGCCGCAGAGCAGACTGATGAAGTGGGTATCGTGGATATGCAGGTCGATCGCCGGGCCGCCGCTGCGCACCGGGTCGCCGATGCCGCCGGACCAGTCCGGCTTCGAGATCACACGGGTGAAGTGGGCCGCCCGCAAGGTCCCGTGCTCGCCCGACCGAACGGCGTCGAGCGCGTAGGCAAACTCGGGAACGAAGGGCAGGACCTGGGCGACCATCAGCGGCCGGCCCGCCTTTCGCGAGGCCGCGACCATCAGGTCAGCCTCGTTTACCGACAACGCAATCGGCTTCTCCACCAGCACAGGCTTGCCCGCCTGGATCGCCTGAATCGCCATGCGCGCATGCTGGTCGTTCGGAACACACAGGTCGACCAGATCGACCTGCGGATCCTTCAGCATCGCG
>JAKAUH010000058.1 GCA_021818605.1 Planctomycetota bacterium | reverse complement strand
ACGCGAGCGCCGCGGCCAGTCGTGTAATACTCGCGCCCGGCAGATGTTCGACGTCGGCCGTGGAGGCAAGCCGTTCCAGTGACTCCAGCCTGCTCGCCCTTTCACCTCCCAACCGGCCGAGCGTGTCCCGAAGCCGTCGTCGCCAGGGGTCGGGATCGGCGGCCCGGGCGATCGTCTGCAACCTCCTTGCACCAGCCGGGTTCCGCAGTGCCGGCCCGCGCCGCAGGAAGGCCCAGTGGTCGAGTGCGTTGGCCAGCTCGGCGACCGCCGGGCTCGCCGCCAGGGCCTGCCCGGCCGCCGCCGGCTCCATCCGGTCGGGGTCGACACCGTAGGCGCGAAACGCGGCGGCGTACTCGGCGTCGGCCTTCACCGCATCGTTGTGCACCCCCAGGTCGTTGTGGATGATGGCGAGCCGCTCGACCATCCGGCGATCCTTCTCCGCCCCCTCGGCGGCGTCGCGCTCGCGGAGCATTTCGGCCAGGGCCTGCCGCACCCGCTCGTGCTGCTCGGCGCCCGCATCGCCGCCGCCGAGCAGCGATTCGGCGCGACGGGCGGCATCGATGGCCTCGACCCAGGCGACCGGATCGGCCCCGCCCGCGTCGCGGGCCTGGTCCCGCTTCCTCGACGCCTCGGCCAGCGCCGCCTCGACGCCGGAACGGATCGCCCGCTCGCGCCGGCGGTGCTCGCGGTCCATCCAGGCCCATCCCGCCGCCCCGACTACGGTTGTGGCGATCACCGACCCGGCCAGGGCCAGCGCCAGCAGGCGGCGGCGGCGCTCGCCAGCGGCCCGCGCCTCGGCCCGCGCCTGGGCCACCTCGGCCTCTCTCAGCCGCTTCTCGACGCCACCCAGGTACGCCGACAGCCGCCCGACCACCGCGCCGGCGTCCCGCGGCCGGTGCTTCGGCGCCGGGGCCAGACACGACCTCGCCAGCTCCACCAGGTCCCCGTCAGCGCCGCAGGCATCGAGGCGTGCCCACGCGTCCGACAGGTCGGCGCGCTCTGCCCGGCGTTCAACCTCGGCCGCCGTCTCCCCGGCGAACGCGGGCCGACCGGTCAGGATCTCGCAGAGAATCGAGCCCAGCGCAAAGACGTCCGCCCGCTCATCCAGCGTGTCGAGCTCGCCCCGCGCCTGCTCGGGCGCCATGTACGAGGGAGTGCCCAGCACCGAGCCGACGCGCGATTCCAGACCCTCTGTCTCGCAACGCCAGGTCCGCACCGACGAGGCCCCGTCGCCGGCGCGGATCGCTCTTCGCTCGTCGGCCACACCTCCCTGGTCGAGAACCTTGGCCAGGCCCCAGTCCATCACCTGCACCTCGCCGAACGCGCCGACCATCACGTTGGACGGCTTCAGGTCGCGGTGGATGACCCCTCGGCTGTGGGCATAGGCCATCGCCTGGCAAACCTGCTCGAAGATCGACAGGAACGACATGCGGTCCGCATCCGGACCTCCCCTGCCCTCCATGAGCGCGGCCAGGGTGCGGCCGCGGACGAGCTTCATCGCGATGAACAGCCGACCGTCGGGGAACCGGCCCAGCTCGTGGACCGGCGTGATCCCGGGGTGCTGGAGCTGCCCGCCGATCTGCGCCTCCTCGACGAACCGGCGGACCATCTCGGGGTCGTCGCGGTGATCCTCGCGGATCACCTTCACGGCGAGGTCCCTCCCGAGGTCGAGGTCCCGTCCCTGGAAGATCGCCCCCATCCCGCCCCGGGCCAGCTCGCCGATGAGCTGATAGCGCGACGGCTGTCCCGCCAGGTCGGGCATCTCGGGCGAACCGGGCCGGACCAGCCGCGCCGCGTCGGCTGGATCGCGAAGGTGCACGCGGGAGATCGATCCAATCTCACCTTCCCGCACCGGCGAGGCCGACGGTGCCGCGCGCGACCCGGCCCCAGCTTCCCCACGCGCGGCCTCACGGATATCGTTGAACGCCCGCGGCCTCGAGCCCCCTGCCAGCTCGGCGGACAGCGCCGCGCCGAGCCGCAGCAGGCACAGCGGGCACATCCCGGCCGGCGATCCGGGCGGAATACCAGCACCGCAATCGGGGCATCTCTCGCCACCGGTCATTCCCGAGATTCCCCTTTCCGTCTGTGCCCTCGCCCCGGCGGGTTCCGAGGCCGGTCCCCCTTTGACTCGTTCGGATCGCGACGGCATACGTTACAGGAAATGGCCCGTTTTCACCCCTCCACGGCGCTGAAAAGCGCGCGGATCTCGTCGTCGATCTGGCCCTCGTCGCCGACCGTGGCCGCGATCTCGTCGCGCAGCAGCAGTCCGTACCGGCGTCGAAGGCGGTGCACCGCGACCCGGACATTCCCCTCGGTCGTCCCCAGACGGCGGGCGATTTCGGCGTAGGTGTCGGATGCCGGGTCCCGGGACAGGACCGCCAGCAACTCCTCGAATCGCTCCGAGCGGTCCGCGTCATCATATTCGCGGCGAAGGCGCTCGACGACCCGCGCGAGCAGGGTTAACGCCCAGGTCCTGTCGAAGATCCGCTCCGGGGTCAGTTCGTGAGCTGGCTCGCATGCGTACCGGCGCTCGGCGTCGCCGGGATCGATCGGCAGCGGCGACCGGCCTCCGCCCCGCTTCGCGGCGTTCCGGCGATCGCGGTGGTCGGCCAGTTGCCGGGCGCAGACGGTGCGGAGGAACGCCCGGAACCGTCCCCGCGTCGGGTCGGCCATCGCGATCAACCCGCGCTCGAGGATGTACGCGAAGAAGTCCTGGGTCAGGTCCTGCGCCTGCTCGGGCGTGTGCCCACGATGCCGGATGTAGGCGTAGATGGGATACCAGTACGCCTGGCACAACGCCCCGAGCGCCTCGCGCGCCTCGGGCGCGTCGCGGCTGGCGGCCGTGACCACCCGACTCCATTGAGTCGTCGGAAACCGGCCCGGGACCTCACCGTCGGTCTGGAGTCGCGGCATTGTTTCCCTCACCAGGGCCCGACCGATGACGCCGATGCGACGATGGGCCGAATTCGATTATTGCCTCCGGCGTCCACGATGGCGAGAGCCCCCAGGATTCAGCCCCGGCGCGATCCCAAACTTCGCTCGCCTCGCGGCCTGCCCGGCCCGAGGCTCGTGCTCGCAGGCCGCTCGAGGTCCCGTCCATCCCGGTCCCTGCTCCCCTTCCCTGCGGGAACATCTTCCGCCTGGTGGCATTCGCGATGATCTGGTAGTCTCTCCGCCCGCGCGAGGAAGCCCGACGAGCAAACCGACCGATCGGGCGCCCACTGGCCCCCAGGAGACAGGGAAGTCGTGACGACCGGCGCGGGATGGCCTCTCCGCAGGCTCTGGATCCTCCTGTTCTGCGCCCTGACCGTGGGGTGCGGAGGGGTCTCCGTCAGGCGGGTCAGGTCCGCGCCGAGGGACCGTGCGGCCGCCAGTCAGCGCGGGCCATCCCCATCAGGAACGGCCCAGCCGGAGGGCGACAGCCGATTCAATACCGCCTGGGCCAACCATGCCCTGGCCCTCCGCGCCGGCGAAACCTCGACGGACGTGGCCGCCCGGCTCGAGCTCGACGCGATCGCGGGCGTCGAGGAGATCCTGGCCTGGCCATCCGTACCAGGCAAGCGGGGCGCGACACGCGAGCTGTACAACGAGGCGCTCGAGGGCCTGCTACGTTCCACCGGCGGCCGCAGGATTCGCCCAGACCAGCGCTGGCATGCTCGCCTCGCGGCGATGGGCATCCTCATCGCCGGGCCGGGCCCGGATTCCAGCCCGCTCTGGCCGCCCGATCGGTTCGATGACCTTCTCTTCGCGGACGACTTCTCGGTCCAGGGGATGGAGCCGATCCACCGCATCGAGGGCTTCGGCGTACCGATGATCGCCGTCCGCCGGTTCCATCCAATGCAAGCAAAGCAGCGGACGGCCCAGGACAGGTTCCTGACGCCCCGCGAGGTGTATCCGGTGACGGCCATCCTGCGGCCAGTCACGTCGAACGGCACCGCGGCGGCAGGCGCGCGGGCCCATCGCCTGGAGCTGCGCGACCCGCTCGCCTCGACCTGGGTTGCGCTGGCGGGCCGCCCCCGGCCGATGGCCGCCGACCTGACCACGCCCCTGGCCTATCACCTCGCCCGCAGCCCGCTGCCGATCCTCCAGGAAGTTGGCCTGCTCGACCCGGGCTGGCTCCAGGCCCTGGAGGGGCTGTACATGCTCCATCCCTACCGGCCGGGCAAGATCCCGCTGGTCCTCGTGCACGGCCTGCGATCGAGCCCCCTGGCCTGGCTCAAGGTCATCAACGCGGTCTGGGCCGACCCGGTCCTGCGCGAGCGCTATCAGGTCTGGCTGTTCATCTACCCGACCGGGCTGCCGTTCCCCAGCTCGGCCGCGCGGCTCCGCGCCGACCTCTTCCGGCTGCGCGACGTCATCGACCCCAATCGCGCCGACCCAATGCTCGACCGGATGGTGCTGGTCGGCCACAGCATGGGCGGCCTGATCGCGAAGATGATGATCCTCGAGAGCGGCGATGCCGTCTGGCGGCTCTTCAGCAACCGCCCGTTCGAGGAGCTGCAGGTTTCGCCCGAGCGCCGCGAGAAATTGCGGCGGACGCTCTTCTTCAGCCCGGTCCCCTCGGTCGCCCGCATCGTGTTCATCGCCACTCCGCATCGGGGCAGCCGGATGGGCGACGAACTCATCGGACGAGTCACCTCCCGTTTGATCCGGCTCCCGCGGACGTTGCGCTCGGCCTACCGGGAGGTCCTCCGGATCAACGGCCGCGAGTTCTTCACGCCGATGCTAAGTGACGGGGTCCCGACGAGCATCGAAGAGCTCCGCTTCGACAACCCGCTACTGGTGACACTGGCGCATCTCCCGCGACGCCAGGATGTCCCGGTCCATTCGATCATCGGCCGCAAGGACCCACTCTCGCCCGTCGAGACGAGCAGCGATGGCGTCGTGCCATACGAGAGCTCGCATATCGACTGGGCCCGGTCGGAGCTCATCGTGACCGGCGACCACATGTGCCAGGACCTCCCGGATACGATCCGCGAGATCCGCCGCATCCTCCTGCTG
>JAKAUH010000876.1 GCA_021818605.1 Planctomycetota bacterium | reverse complement strand
TGGAGACGGAGACGATCTACGCGGCGGGCAATCTATCAACGCCGTACGATACGATCACGTACAGCTACGGCCAGGGCAACGCCAACCCGAACGGCAGCTACACCAACACCACGTCCGACACCCTGGGCAACTCGATCTCGGACACCTACGACATCAACGGCAACCTGGTGGAAATTCAGTCCACCTTGCCCGCGCCGGCGAGCCCGAGCACATTCACGATCAACTACACGTACGACCCCGTGACCGGCCAGGAGACCGGTGTCTCGACCCCGAACACAGCCATTCAGTACGGCTACGACCAGGCCGGCGAGCTGACCAGTGTCACGACGACGCGGCTGGACGGCCAGGCCCTGGCCGCGCCGCTGGTGACCTCGTACCAGTACGACCCCGATGGCCGCCTGGTTTTCACCCAGAACGCCAACGGCACGGCCGAAACGCGCTCGTACAACGCCGTCGGCGACCTGACCGCGATCGTGGACTCGAACGGCTCGGGCACCTTCGCCAGTTTCAAGTATACGTATGACCCCGCCGGCCATATCCTCACCGAGACCGACCTCGGCGGCCGGACCGATACGTATCAATACGACGCCGAGGGCCGCCTGACGTCGCAAGTCATCACCATCCCGAACGGCGTCACCCGCACGCTGACCTGGTCCTACGACCTGGTGGGCAACCGCGTGACCTCGACCGACACCGGCGCCCCGACCGGCCAGCAGTCGCTGAGCTACGTTTACAACGCCAACGACGAGTTAACAAGCATCACGGGCACGGGCGGCTGGGGCCAGACTTTCACTTACGACGCCAACGGCAGCACCCTGACCGTGACCGGCACAGGGGGCGCCGCATCCTCCACCACGACCTGGACGCCGCTGGGCCAGATGGCCACATACACCTCGGGCAGCACCAGCGTTTCGTACACCTACGACCCCGCCGGCAACCGGACCTCGGAGACGGTCAACGGCGCGACGACGACCTACCTAAACGACCCGAACCGGGCCCACGACCAGGTGCTCGAGGAGTACGTCAGCAAGGGCGAGTTGCAGGTCAGCTACGTCCGCGGCATCGCGATGCTGTTCCAGCAAAGGATCCAAAGCGGCGTCAGCACACTCTCGTTCTACGCTACCGACAACCTGGGCAGCACGCGGGCGCTGACCAGCGCCACCGGGTCAGTCACGGACACGTACACGTACGACGCGTACGGGAACCTCGTCGGCGGCTCGCAGGTGACGACCAACGAGTTCCTGTTCACCGGTCAGCAATTCGACGCGCCCGCCGGCCAGTACTACCAGCGCGCGCGGTACTACGACGCCTCCGCGGGGCGGTTCACGTCGCGGGATTCCTACAATGGGCAGGCTGACGACCCAAGCACCCTCAATACGTATGCTTACGTCACAGCGGACCCGACCTTATTCGCGGACCCAAGTGGTCACGCGGGAGGTCTGGTTGGGCTGATGGCCTCGATCGGCGATTCGCTTCTTTTGGCGTCTGTGCATCTCGAGATTACCACCTCGGCCTTTCTCGCGGCGAACCCGGCGCTGAATTACATAATCTTTTTCGGTGGGCAGGCGCTCACTCTCTACTCGATCGCCTCAGATCCCGCGGGCACGCTCGCCTCAGGCCCAGGCGCATTGGTGGATGATGCCGCGGCCGTCGCCACTGCGGCGCGATACGCGGGTGGGAGGGCTTGGGCGTTCATCCGAGGGCTCGATTCGAGCAACCGTGGTACAGGCATCGTAGCGATGATTACAAAGCAGCTCATTCAAAGTGGCGTTGGCACCAAGGCGACCGCGACGCCGGTCGGTTGGGGCATTATGACAAAGTTGACTTCCAAGGATCCGACCGGTAACCTTCGGGCTAGGGGGCACCTATTAGCCAAGATCTTTGGCGGTCCTGGCGCCGACCCTCGGAATATCGTGGCGATGTTCCGCAGCGCAAACGAACAGATGCGGAAGATCGAGGTGGGTATCATGAACCTTGTAGAGAGCGAAGACGATATTGCGGGGGTCATCTACCGTGTGATACCATACTATGGCTCATCGGAGATTCCGTATGCCATTGGAGTCGAGGCTGCGGCTGTGGACTCCGCTGGCAATATTGTGAGGAATCTCGTGGACATGAAATTCACAAATGCCAAAAACACTGTGGTCGTGACTGGGTTCAACAATCTATGACCTGTGAAATGCTTCGGCTATTAGAGAGTGCGCCCCCCCCATCACGCCCTGTGTATTCCGGGACCCCAACTGCCTGGAACGCGGTCGAGTGCATGCTGGGCTCTTCGCTTCCGAGCGATTACAAATGGCTTATAGAGACGTATGGGTCTGGAGATTTCTGCGATCTATTGCTGGTCCTCAGCCCATTCGCTCCGTCTGGCGGGCTGAATCTTGTGTCACAAGTCAATCCGATTCTTGAGCACTACCGCTTCGGCGGAGCAGGGAGGTGCCCCTTTGTCACTTTCCCTGATGCGGGTGGCCTTCTTCCGGTCGCGCAGGACACAAACGGCGGTGATCTTTTCTGGTTGACGGAAGGCGCTCCCGACGACTGGCACCTTGTGCACTTCGATTGGGGAGGTGGATGGCAGTATGCGCGATATTCAATGGGACTTGTAGAATTCCTAGTTCGGTGGATCGATGGCCACATGCCGGAGAGCTTTTTCGGCGTGGGCACCGACCCTCGGATCGTCAGGCGGGACCCCGTCTTCTGCCCTTTTGGGGTCGTTCGCCCTCCGCGCGACCCCGGTTCCGCCGTCGGCCTTTGGTGATCTCTTTGTTCGATGGCTGACGGCGATAAAAAGCCGCAGTCGTGGGTTGTACCTATGGGAATTCCCGGGGAATAAGCTCGTCACGACTCGCGATCCTGGCTTCGAGCCATCCGAGGTCGATCAGACGGGTTGAGGTCGGGTGAGGACATCGTACTTGGGTAGGCTGTCGTGGCGTTGGAGTCGGCTTTCGATGGTTCTAAAGGCGTCCTTGGCGATCCGGACGCCTTTGTGGTAGGTCGTCTCGATCAGCTTGACGATCGGACGAGTCCCTTTCCAGGTCATCGTCCCGGCCCATCCGACCACGGTCGCGATGCTGTTCAGTAAGGTCCCGTTCCAGTGGCTCTCCAGGACGCCCCAGCAGTGTTCGATCGGGTTGTACTTGCTATGGTACGGCGGATAATACACCAACTTGACTTCCAGTCCGGTGGCGTCCGCGAACCTCACCATGCGGTGCATGAATTGGGTCCGATGACTCGAATTCTCCGGGCCGTTATCCAGGTTGATCACCAATCGACAGGCGCCGGGATACCGGACCTTGTTGGCCTCCCACCACTGTTCCAGGCAGTCCACGATGAAATCACTGGTCCCGTTCGACGTCGCGATGAAGATGCTCAGCAAGCACGAGGTCAGGTCCAAGATCCCCTGCGGCACCAGTTTCTGCTCGGGCTCGGGGTCGTGGTCCAAGGCCTTGGTCGCCTCGGCCCCGCGGGATTCCCCGTCTCGGGAGTAGTCCCCCACCGCGACCTTGGCCTTGGCGTCCATGGAGATCCGGATCACGTCCGGATCGTCGTCGGCCGCTCGATTCTCCTGACGGACATTCTCGAAGATCGCATCCGTCCCCTTGATCTTCTTCAACGGTTTGGTCTTCTGCACTGGTCGAAGCTTGATCCCCAGACGGTTGAGGATCTCGCCAATCGTGTTCACATGAGGGAGTTCCTCATCGGTCCAGCCTTTCTGGTCGATGAGCGCTTGCCGAACCGCCTTGGCCGTCATTCGCGTGTACAGGAAGGGCGACTGGAACTTCGAGTCCGTCTGGCTTTCCGGTTCCGCCAAGGCCCGGATGTCGGCCTCCAACTCGGGAAACTTCGCTTCCGTCTTGCGATTGCCCCGAGCGGAGAAATTGTCCAGGCACGTGATCCCGGTGCGAAGTTCGTTCAACCCCAGCGCCACGGTGTGGTGCGACCAGCCAAACACCTTCTCCGCCTTCCAGATGTTGCCGTCCAAGTAATCGAGGGTCACCTGAGCCTCAAACGCCCTGCGTTTCGGCCCAGTCAGCTTCCGGGCCGCGTCTTTGAACGAGGCAATGACTTCCTTCGTGAGACCGTCCATCATCCCCTCCCTGACAAGGGTTCTCCAATCCGAGTCACAGGGAAGCCATCAGAACAGAAAAGACCAACTCCTCCGAGAGTAATTTCCGGGGATTGCCCTATGATGACTCGTGAAGACGCGATTACTTGGTT
Source organism: Planctomycetota bacterium (assembly GCA_021818605.1). GTDB lineage: Bacteria > Planctomycetota > Planctomycetia > Isosphaerales > Isosphaeraceae > JAKAUH01. The sequence continues at coordinate 784 of JAKAUH010000876.1, read as the reverse complement.
GAACCGACGGGGTCTCTTTGCATTTGCCATGGATGCATTTTCTCCAGACGCGTTTTTCGTTTCCTCATCCGAGAGGACGGACGAGACCGGTACGACTTGGCTGCAGGGCGGGCTTGTGGTTGTTTATCCCGCATTGGGAAGCTGGACCCTCGCTCCCTTGCCGGAGATGGGGGTCGGGCCTGTTTTCGAACCGATTTCGTACCAAACGCTGGAGGAGGCCGTGATGGCCGCGAGCGAGTGGGTGGGCGCGAATGGCAGGGGTCCGAATGAGGAGGCGGGAGGGAAAGCGGGACAGGTCCGCTATTGACAAGGGGAGGGAAAGCGGGACAGGTCCGCTATTGACAAGAAAGCGGAAAGCGGGACACCAAGGAAAAGGGGGACATAGCGCAAATCGACAACTGTAGTGGCCTGCCCGACTGGACCATCAACCTGGAGAACCCCAGCACCGGCCAGGTGATCGACACCACCACCACCGACGCCCAGGGCAATTATTCCTTCACCAACGTCCCCGCCGGCACCTACACCGTCGCCGAGGTCCAGCAATCGGGCTGGACCCAGTTCGCCCCCACCACCGCGACCTACACCGTCACCGTCACCAGCGACCAGGTGGTCTCGGGGCTCGACTTCGGCAACCAGCAGATCGCCCCGCCGATCGACCCCGGCCCGGTGTTCCAGTCGAGCGACACCAACGACACGACGGCCCGGATCGGCCAGCTCTATACCTACACGGCCTTCGCCCCCGACGCCGATCACGACCAGGTCGCCTACAGCCTCGGCCTGGCCC
>JAKAUH010000942.1 GCA_021818605.1 Planctomycetota bacterium | reverse complement strand
GGCCGCCGTCAGGCCCACCATGTCGATCAGACGGCTGACCCGCTTGTTCCGTTCGCGGCCGGAGATCTTGAACAGCCGCCCGTAGAACTGGAGCGTCTCCTCGGCATCGAGGAACTTGTACAGGTACGATTCCTCGGGGAGGTAGCCGATCCGCTCGTTCTTGGCGACGTTCGTGGTCGGCTCGTTGAAAATGAGGGCCTCGCCCTCGGTCGGGAACAGCAGGCCGAGCAGCAGCTTGATCGAGGTCGTCTTCCCCGAACCGTTCGGCCCGAGTAAACCGAAGATCTCGCCGCGGTAGACCTTCAGGTCCAGCGCCTTGAGCGCCTGGACCTTGGGGCGGCCCCAGAAATCTCGGTAGACCTTCGTCAGGTTCCGGGTCTCGATGATGACTTCATGGCTCATTACGCGGGCGCCTTTTGCTTTGGCTCGGATGATGGACAACAAGGAAACGGAGGCGGTCGCCGGATCGGGGCGGCCGGAGCTCCGGGAGTCGTCCCGGACCGGGTCCCCACTCGCTGCAGAATCAATGGATGATTGGGATCGAACTGAAGAATGATGCCGACAGACAACAGATGATACACCACGTTCCCGAACCGTGGGCCGGTTCGGGGCGTTGCGAACTCCGATGGATCGGGCGTCGCGGACCAGCCGTCTCGATTCCGTCGCCGGCCTTCGCCCCGGCGGATCGTCGACTCCGTGCAGGTGCGCCGCCCGACTACCAGCGCTGCTACGATCGAAAACCACGGAAGGTTCGATCGTTTTTCTCTCGGCAGGATCCGTCCCCGGAGGGTTTCAGCGTCGCCGCGCCGGGACGAACAAACGAAACCCCCCGCGACGACCGCTGACAACCCATGCTAATGGAACGCTCGTCGCTTTGACAAGCAGTCATGACCCGTCGCCCAGCCTGGTCACATCACAACCCGTCGCACTCGGTGCATTCGGCCGCCAGGCCAGTCGCCTGCGGGTGACAACATTGCCCAGCCCGCTCGCGCGAAGCAGGGGGAAGTTGCCGTCGGCGGGGATGGCGCCGCCTGCGGGTGACAACATTGCCCAGCCCGCTCGCTTGAAGGCGGCGACCCATGCCAGCTGCCATATTGACAGGATTGAGTTGCTCTAAAAAACAGGGGACACCCAGTGTGCACGCACACAGTGTGTCGCTTTCATCGGTATGGGTGCCGCCTCGCGACATGAGGCTCGTTCGCTCGATTTCGCCACCGCGCCCAGAGCCAGTCCCGCTTGTCCTCCTCGAAGTAGGTCAGCCCCTCAGGCGACCGCGGCCGGCCCGATCTAGCCGTCCGGCCGCCGTCCCGCCGGCAGCACGGCTTTTCATCCCTCGCGAAGGCCACCGGCCGGCGGAAGGCAAGGGGTCGTCAGACCTCTTCATGTCGCCTCGCTGCCGCGAGGCCCGGTCGGAATTGCGCCGTCCCGAAGGATCACGAAACACCCGCCGAATCCGGGCCGATCGCCCTCGGCGCGCAAAACGAACGCGGACCGCATGGTGGGCAAACGAACCTAACCGCGCCTGCCCCTCGGGCAGAAATTGGGTTCGTTTTGCTCTTTTCCACCCCCGCGACGCCTCTTCGGCGCCGAGAACGCTCGAACGAGTATAAGGATTTATGAAGATTGGGTTCGTTCGCGCGATTTCGGGGTGCTTGAGCCCTCAAAACCCCGCCCGGGACCAAATGCACTCACCTTGCCCTTGTTGCAAGCAACAGGGCGCCGATGGAACAGGCGGCCGGATTCCGCCTGCCCGCGACGCGTACCGCGAGGCCCGCCGCAACATTGGCGGCCCGCCTCGCGCACCATCACGGATGCACCGCCATCCCGGGCGGGATGGTTTTCTTACCGTCGGCCAAATTGCCAAAGACGGACCGACCGACATCCTATATAGACGCTCGCCGCGCCGATTTATTCCCAGCTTTTTTCGGAATTTCCGAAGTTTTCACGTCGGGTTGTGATGACTCTGCGGGCGTTGGTCGGCGGGAACGGTTCGGACGGCCGGGCGGCGGCGTCGTGACCGGAACCCGGCGGTGCGCTGGAGCGTTACCGGCGATCGGGCCGGCACCGGCGGGGGCTGTCCCGATTTCGGGCCGGGAACGCCGGCCGGATCGGGCCGGGACCGGGCGGGTGTCGCGACCGGGCGGCCGGAGCGGGGCCGGGGGATGGCGGCTACGTCGGTCGGCCGCGAACTGTAGACCGTCATCCGATCGGCTGGCACCGCACCAGCCGCTGGCTCCCCACGGTCTTCCCGCGTGGTACGCGCATGCTGTGAGCTGGGAGTCTCGCGCGGAGCCGCGAAGATCGCGGAGAGCCTGGGCACGCGGGCGATCCCCGGCGCGGCGGCTCGCAGTTTTCAATCTCTCGCCGCGTCCTCCGCAGCCCCGCGTGGGACGGGATCCTCGTGAGCAGGCTTGCGACGTTTCCGCGTCGGACCTCCCGGGGACGTCGCACCATTTCCCTGGTCCATGTCGATGATGACCCCTCGCGCTCATGCTCAGCCCGGGCCCTGACCAGCCGGTGGCCCCGCGGCAGCGATTTTTTCGGGTTCATTGATTTTACATCAGCGGAAGCGGTAATCGAGTTGGAACCCGTAGAGCCAAGGGACCCGCGGGTCGAGTTTCTCGGCGCGCAGCTTGGCTGGTAGGTCCTCGTAGTGCTCTCGCAGTCGATCGGCATCGGGGGCGTTGTAGTACGTCACGACGATCGTGTCGCCGTCGACCCGCACATCCCCCTCCAGCCCCTCAAAGTAGGCCGTCGCCATGTGCCGGGCATCCCAGTTCGTCGCCGGTGGAGCCAGTCGCTTGCGAATCCCATCAATCGCCGCCTGCGCGATCAACGCCATCGTCATCTGCCCATAACGGATGTTGAGGTTGCAGGTCCCGGCACGATCCCAGCCCAACGCCTGATGGGCGTTGAAGAACTCCTCCACGTGCCATCGCTTGGGGAAGTCCCCGGCCAGTTCCTCGACTTCGTCGCCATCGCGGGTCGCGAGGAAGGCGTTGAAGCGGTACTCCTCCGGACGCTCGCCTTGGCGCTGGATGTACTGGTAGAACGGACCGGCGCGGCTCCCCTTCGGGGTGTAGGGCAATTTCGCGGCCGCATAGCGGACGCCCGCAAATAAGTTTTCTGGTTCTGGGTTAGAATGTCCTCCCTCTCCGAGAGCTTCTCGCAGGGAGGGAAGGGCGTATGTCCCACAGGAACGAGCGGCCGCTCCCGCATCGATGCCAGTGCCCGACTTGCCGGCAGCGACCTGACAGCCCGACCGCCGAGGCCCACCGTGCCGTTGAGCTCTCAAAAAGGACATGCCGTTGAGCTCTCAAAAAGGACAGGCAAATTACCGCCCCGGAGCTCTCAAAAAGGGAGCTCTCAAAAAGGACAGGCAAATTACCGCCGCTACGCCGCCGGGACATCCATGCAATCCAAGCGAGAATGTGCCTGTCCTTTTTGGGATCCTAGCGACTATACTGGACGGAACGCGGGATGGCTCCTCGATGGTGGAGCCGCCATCCGTTGTCTCTCAGGAGGTTATTCATTCATGAGCGGTGAAACCGTCGTCGTCACCGGGACCCTCAGGGCCGACGGGACGCTGGATCTGGACGAGAGGCCCGGCCTGGCTCCGGGGCCGGTCCGGGTGGTCATTGCTCCGGTTTCATCTGCCTCGCCGGGGCACTCGCGACGGACGATCCTGGACGTTCTCGGTGAGATCCAGTCGCGCCAGGCGGCCAGGGGTTTCCACGGTCGATCCGTCGAGGAGATGGAGGCCGATGAGGCCCAGCGGCGGTCGGAGGATGAGGAGTATGAGGAGCGTTGGCGGACGATCTGGACCCAGACGATCCCATCGCCGCCCGGAGGCCCGGACGGATGATCGTCTACCTCGATAGCATGATCGTGATCTATCTGATGGAAGGACCGGATCCGTTCCGCGTCAAGGCGAAGGACCGCATTGATCAGCTCGTCGCGGCCGGCGACGAGGCTGCGGTCAGCGATCTAACTCGCCTCGAGTGCCGGGTCAAGCCGATCAGGCTCGGCGATGCGTCGCTGCTGGCCGATTACGACGCCTTCTTCGACGCTCCGGACCTATTGAAGTTTGCGCTGCCGGGATCGGTCTTCGAGCGGGCGACCGGGATCCGGGCGCAATACGGCTTCCGGCTGGCGGACAGCCTCAACCTGGCGGCGGCGGTCGAGCACGGCGCCGCGCGGTTCCTGACCAACGACGTCCAGTTGCGCCAGTTCCCCGACGTCACGGTCGAGATACTCACCTGATTCGTAGCCCGCATCAAGCAGCGCGCCGCGCGGCCCGATGACGCCCGGCTGGACCGACGGCCGCCGGCCCCATACCAGCCTGTGCCCGCGGGGGCAGCCGGCGGCGAAGGCCGAAGGACGCCCGGATGTCGCTCCGGAGCCCGTCCACCCAGGCCGAGCCCGGCGGCCGGCGGCGGATCGAAGCGGTTTCCCGTGGGGCGGCGGCTCTGCGGCCGTTCAGACCGGTTCGGCCGGGCCGGTCGCGACGAGGTGGCCGGCGACGGCTGGACTGTCTGAGCCGATCCCGCGGCCATCAGTGCGGCACCGCGGCCTCGGACATCTGTCGATAATCAATATGTACCCGTTTCCGTGCTCATGTATAAGTCGGGTTGACAGGATTCGCTGAGCATCTGTCACGCGATAGGGCCGGTGTTCGATTGCCGCGTCTCGGACCTTTTTCCGATGGACCCGGAGAAAGGACAGGTACTTTAGGTTGTCTTGTGCATCCATGGGCACAAGACTGCATGGAGTTCCGGACGGCGATCATATGCCTGTCTTTTGTCGTTTGCCCAATCACGATACTTGGCATTGGCCGAGATTTGAACACAAGTACTTTTGCCTATTTGTATTAGGACTAACTGTGTGTCATTCAGGCAGGGCTCATTTGGCCCTCTCATACGAGCGAACCTCCCTTGACGCGATTACAAGGCTCACAGAGGAGTTGAATATTCCGGGCCGTATTGGAGCCGCCCATCACCACCGGA
>JAKAUH010000023.1 GCA_021818605.1 Planctomycetota bacterium | reverse complement strand
GTGGCCCAGGCCGGCGCCGGCGGCGGCGGCGGCGGCCGCGGTGGTCTCCAGAGCATCGGACTGGGCTCGGTGACCAACCGCCCGGGCGCGTTCGGCGAGTTCCAGGCCGACGGCCCGGCCGGCGGGCTGCGGTCGGTGCCCGTCACCGGCGAGCCAGGCTCGCGTGCCATCGCCGTCCCGGCGGGCGAGTCGATCGACGTTTCGATCACGGGCATCTGCCTCAACTACGGCCGCCCGGCGCCGACGCCGCGTGACACCCTGACCCTCGTGGACGTGAACACCTATACCGAAGACCCCCGGATCCGCAAGGCGCTCCGCACCCTGGCGACGGTCGGCACCAGCCACGGCGTCGCGCAGGCCGTGATGTGGAACCTCTGCAGTGACCTGCCCTTCGAGCAGATGACGGACCAGTCCGGCAAGGTCTTCAATGCGACCGAGGTCGCCCTGGCAGCCCGGTTTGTCGAGGCGCTCGGCGATTCGACCGATTCGGAGGCGACCATCCCGGCGTCGGCGTTCGCCGACTCGCGGATCGTCGTCAAGGTCGAGGGCCAGGGCGCGCTGGCCGAGGACGCACGTCGGCTCAACGCGAAGATGGACGGGATGCGAGTTCTTGGCCTGCCCGTGAAGGCGGTCGAGGGCGACACCGCCCCCCCCTGCTCGGCCCCAGCCCTGGGGATCCGGGTCATCCTGACCAGCGCCCAGACGGCCGAGACGCGAGCCCGGATCGTGGTCAGCACGATGGGGCCCTCCGGGTCGTGGGTGAGCCTGGGCCACACGGGGTTCCACGAGCCCTCGTCGATTTCGGTCGTGGACGGCCCCACGCTGGCCCGCGCGATCGACCGCGCGGTTTCGGGCGCCTTCGTTACGGTCAAGCCGTCCCGGCGCGTGGTGGGCGCCACGACGCTGAGACTCGAGAACCGGCTGCCGTTCACCATCACGAGCGTGGTGGTCCGGGCGGGAAACTCGTCGGGTGCGCCGACCGTGCCTTTTGAGGCGGTCGGCCTCGGCCCGGCCCGCTCGGCCCTGCTGCCGCTCCAGGCGGCGTCGGCGTCGCTGGTGGAGCACGTGGCCCTCAACGGCCTGTAAGATCGATCAATCGCCCAACCGCACTCGTTCCAACGTCTTGACACCGGAGGATTTGCACCAGCGGGGCGGCCCCACATCGGCCGCCCCGCGAGCGACGGGGCCGATGAACCGGCCGTTTGACTCGCCATCGAGGACGGCGAGGGCCCGGTTTGACCCGCGTCGGGGACGCCATGACTTGTCGCGGCACCTGACGGGCCGCTAGGATGGTCATGACGAAGTGAAGGCTTGTCCGCCATTGAGCCTGGGTCCAGGAGGAGCCGCCGCGGCCGGCCGGTTAGCGATGCCACGCGAGTTTCGCCGGGTTTTCTACTCGGGGCACGTGCAGGGGGTGGGCTTCCGCTACACCACCCAGCAGATCGCGCGGGGCTTCGAGGTCGACGGCTACGTGCGGAACCTCCCTGACGGAAGGGTCGAGCTCGCCGCCGAGGGTCACCCGGCCGAGCTGGATGCCTTCCTCGAGGCGATCCGGGACGCGATGAGCCGGCACATCCGCGACGTTTCGACCGAGACGGGGCCGCCTTCCGAGCCGCCGATATCCGGGTTCACGGTTCGCTACTAGACTAGAAGGTCGGGCCCGAGCGGGCCGGCCGAACGTCGGACCCGAACCGACCGGTTGACGGTCGGTCCCCCCCGGCTGAACGAGCCTGATTGCTCTCTTTTCCGATTTCATCCGCATCATCCGAGGATCCCGAAGAAATAGCCATGAAATCACTGACCATCGCGTTCGCCACGGCCAAGGAGGCCATCCGCCAGCCCGCCTTCTTCGTGCTGGCGTCCTTCGCCGGCGCCCTGCTCCTGGTCACGATCTGGGTGTCGTACTTCACGTTCGGTGAAGACATCAAGATGTACAAGGACACGGGTTTAACGACGATCTCGTTCTTCTGCATGCTGCTGGCCCTCCTCACGGCCAGTTCGACGGTGGCCGACGAGATCGAGGGCAAGACGGCGATCACGCTGCTGTCCAAGCCGATCAATCGGCGGCAGTTCATCGTGGGCAAGTTCCTCGGCATCGAGCTGGGCGTGCTGGTGCTGTACGTTGTGCTCGGGGCGCTGTTCGCGGCGGGCGTGTACTACAAGTATGCTTACGACCTGCGCGAGTCCGCGGGCGGCCTGGCGGAGTCGGCCAAGCAGTGGGAGCAGGTGCGGCAGGTGATGCCGGGGCTGGTGCTGGGCTTCTTCGAGGTGACGCTGCTGACGAGCATCAGCGTGGCGATCTCGACCCGGCTGCCGATGCTGGCCAACCTGGTCGTCTGCATCCTGATCTTCTTCCTGGGGCACCTGAGCCCGGTGCTGGTCGAGGCCTCAAGGGCGCAGCAGATCAACGAGCTGATTGGCTTCATGGCGAAATTCTTCGCCTTCATCCTGCCCTCGCTGGAGTTTTTCAACGCGGGCCCGTCGATCTCAACTGGGGCCGTGATTCCCTGGCTCGGGTACGTCCTGCCGGCATTCGGCTATTGTGTGTTGTACAGTGGAGCAGCGTTGTTATTCGCGTTCCTGCTGTTCGAGGACCGGGACCTGGCGTGAGCAACCCGTTGCCCCGGACCGGCGGCCCGGCTATCGGGCGGGCTGGTCGATCCGGGGCCGGCAAACGACGTAACACCCGGACGGGCCGATCGCAGCAATCGACCCGGGGAGTTCCCGGGTGCCTGGACCGGCGGAGGCCGACGAATCGTCGAGGTTCCAGCCTGGCCCCGAAACCCGGGAATCACTTCCATGCAGGCCATCGCCTACCAACGGGCGCAGAATCTACTCGTCGCCCGCCGGAACATTTACATCGCGCGCACCCTGGGCGTCATCCAGTCGCTGCTGACCGTGGTGATACTCGGCGTCCTGGGCCTGCTGGTGGCGCTGATGGCCTCCCGCGGCGAGGCCAGAGTCCTGCCCGAGAAGGTGCAGATGCTTCCCGAGTCGATCCTCGTCCACCGCTCGGGACAGGACCGCGACTACGCCCTGTTCGACGGCGTCGGCATCCTCCCCGTGATCGCCGATAGTTACACGAGCAAGAATCTGGTGCACAGGATTGGCTCCCGCACCTTGCTCGCGCTCTCGGGGCTGCTCCCCTCCCTGATGAACAACAGGGGGGCACTGAGCACCCTGCTGGCCCTGGGTCTGATCCCGCTGGTGCTCATTGGGATCGTGTCGATCTGGCGGCGCGCTCTGATGGCCCGCGCGGCAACGGACCTGGCGACCTCGCTGAGGAAGCAGATCCACCGCCAGATGTACCGGCTGGGGCAGTCGTCCCTGCCGACCGAGGGGGTCGGGCCGGTCGTCAACCTGTGGACGCGCGAGGTCAATGATGTCCGCGACGGCGTCTTCGCCGATCTCGACGTGATGCCCCGCGCCCATGTCCTCGCCGCTGGGCTGCTGATCGTCGCGCTGCTGGTCGGCCCGATCCTGACGGTCTTCCTCGCGTCCCTGGGGCTGCTGGTCTGGATGACGGCGCGAGTCATGGAGCGCGATGCGCGGATGGCCTCCGACGCCGCCATGCGCGACGCCGCCGTGCAGCTCTGCCTGCTGCATGAGGATCTCGGCCTGCTCCGAACCGTCCGGGTTTACAGCGTCGAGGAATACGACCGCGAGCGGTTCGACGAGCACCTGGAACGGTTCCAGCGGGCCGACCAGCGCCGGCTCTTCTCGAGCGGGGCCCCCAGCACGAGCACCATCCTCCTCTTCGGTGCCGCGCTGGCAGTCGCGATCGGATTACTGGGGTACAACGTCGTCGTCACCGACAGCATTGGCATCGGCACGATGATCATTCTGTTCGGGTCGCTCACGGGTCTGGCGTATCCGATCATCGAGCTGCTCCGCTACCGCAAGGCGATCCGCCAGGCGAACCGCTCGGCGTCGGCGATCTTCGAGTTCCTCGAGCGGAAGCCCGAGTTGCACCAGGACGTCCGCGCCCGCTTTCTGGAACCGCCGCACGAGCAGATCGTCCTCGAGCACGTCTCGCTCGAGAGCCGATCCGGCCGGGTGCTGCTCGACGACGTCTCCGTTGAGATCCCGGCGCTGTCGCGAACCGCGATCCTCGGCCAGCAGGACGACTCGAAGCTCGCACTGGCCTGCCTGATCCCGCGCCTGATCGACCCCAAGACGGGCCGGGTGCTGATCGACGGCTTCGACCTTCGCGAGGCGACGCTCGACTCGATCCGCGCCCAGGTTGCCACGGTCCTCCAGGCCGACCTGATCTTCACCGACTCGGTCCTGGCGAACATCAGCCTCGGTGAGCCGACGCACACCCTCCCGCGAGTGATCGAGGCAGCGAAGCTCACGCACGCCCATCACTTCATCCAGGACCTGCCCCACGGCTACGACACCGTCATCGGCCAGCTCGGGCACTACCTCAAACCGGACGAGCAATTCCGGATCGCCCTGGCCCGGGCCTACCTGCACGATCCCTCGATCCTGATCGTCGAGGAGCCGAGCCAGCCGCTCGACGACCACACGCGCCACTTCATCGACGACACCCTCGCCCGACTGGCCGTCGGCCGGACGTTGATCCTGATCCCGCATCGACTGTCGAGCGTCCGCAAGAGCGACCACGTCATCGTGCTGAACGAGGGGCGGATCGAGGACGCCGGCAGCCCGTCGCATCTCCAGGCGGAGAGCAAGCTCTATCGGCACCTGCTCTATATTGAATTCAACGAGTATGTCACCGGCGAGATCGAGGGAGGCCCTCTCTTGCAGGCTGAAGCCATGCGAAAGAGCGTCACCAGTTGATCCATGCCGAGTGTTGATCAGGGCGACTCGCGCTTTAATCCGCGAGTCGCCGTGGAGACGGACAAACGATCAAGGCGGGAGCGTCGGTCTCAGGAACGGAGAGCGGAGAGCAGACAGCGAAGCAGCATAACAGCACACAACTTCTTCACTTGCAGTCATTCGCTCTCTTTTATCTGTTCTTCGGAATCGATTTCTTCACAAGGTCTCAGCAGAAGT
>JAKAUH010000177.1 GCA_021818605.1 Planctomycetota bacterium | reverse complement strand
GCGATGGGTCTGTTTCGAGGACGGCAAGGTCGTCGTCGTCATCAACGACTTCTGGGTCGATTGATCTGGCGGGGCGGTTCGCCGACCCACGGAGCACCACGATGGACCCGATGACTGATCGGCTCGAATGATTGGGGCGGCAATACCGGGAGCCCGAAAACCTGACCCAGGTCGATGAGTTCGGGCGCAACCCTGCCGCGGGTCCGCGATTGGAGGGCATCACGGGCGGGATCGGGGAGCCTTGTTGCTCGCCACGGCCGGCGAGGTCGAGGATGATGATTATCTCCTTGCCCGGCGGACGGAAATCCCCCGCGGGGACGAGTCGCCACGCGAAGGTGAGGTGTCATGAAGCGGGCCGCACGGTTCTCGCGTCGGGTCGTCGACCCGGTCAACTCGGTCGCCTGGTATGCGATGGACGGGCTCTGGCTCGCGCACCTGACGTGGCCGGCGTACCTGGCGACGGGATTGACCCTGGCGACGGGCGCGACCCTGCTGCTCCTGGACCGTCGGCCGGGTCAGCGGCTCAACGATGACCTGGCGCTCAATGCCTGGATGTGGATGAACGCCCTGTGGGTCGTCTCGGACCTGGGCCGGCAGCCGCCGCTGCGGTACGCTGCCATGGCGGTCGGGTGCGTCGGGGCGATCCTCCTCGCCAACGCCGTCCGGCCGTCGAGGACCTACCGCGAGCGGCTTCGCCGCTTCCGGAAGATGCGGACGATCGGCCGCTGAATCGGCCCGCGCTCATGTCAGGACGGGGGCCCATGCCTCGCGACATCGCCGGGCCGGGATCGCCCACGCGGAGACCCATCTGACCGGGCATGACGAGCAGACCTCCGGTTCGCCGCCACTCGCGGTTCCTTGCGGTTCGGGCGGGTTGAGACGATGATGGTCCAGCGCTCGGGTAACAGGCAGGAATAAGATCTCCGTTCGTTCGCGCGCTGGTCCATTGCTGATTGGGTCCATCATGCCGATTGAGACAGTGAGCCAGACGACCGAAGTTCCACCGGACGAGGGGCGGCCGCGACGTGGCTACTTCGAGTTGTTCCTCATCAGTTTCCTGATCCTGTTCTTCGAGCTGGCCTGCATCCGCTGGTTCGGCAGCACGGTGATCTTCCTCACATTCTTCACGAACATCGTCCTGATGGCCTGCTTCCTGGGCGTCTCGCTGGGCTGCCTGGCGGCGGGCCGGCGCTGGTCGCTGATCAACGGATTCATCCCCCTGACGCTGGTCGCGGTGCTCGCCGCTTGCGGCGTCCTCTGGGGATACCAGAAGTTCAGCCAGGTCATGATCGACGTGGGCAGCCAGCAGTCGCCGCAACTGATCTATTTCGGGACCGACGCCCGGCGGAAAGACCCCTCACGGTTCGTGGTGCCGATCGAGGTGCTCGCTGGCTTCTTCTTCGTGCTGATCGCTCTCGTGTTCGTCGGCCTTGGCCAGGAGCTGGGCCGGCGCCTCAGCGCGGTGCCAAACCGCGTGGCCGCGTACACGGCGGACATCCTCGGGAGCCTGACCGGCATCGCAGCGTTCGGGTTGATGTCGTATTTCTGGACGCCGCCGCTGGCCTGGTTCGCGATCGCGCTATTGCTCGGCCTGGTGTTCGTTTCGCGGCGGCGCTGGCTGAACGCGCTGCTCGGCCTGGCCGTGCTCGGCGGGATCGGCCTGGCCGACTGGCCGCGCGACATCCAGGGGGTGGAGACTCAGGTTATTTGGTCCCCCTACTACCAGGTCCGGTACAAGCCGCGCTACAAATCGATCGACGTCAACCACCTCGGCCACCAGGGCATGCTGCCGGTCGAGCTGGCGGGGCCCGCCTACATGCTGCCGCACCTGCTGAACCGCGACGCCGGAGGCTCGCCGTTCCAGGACGTGATGATCGTCGGGGCCGGGTCGGGCAACGACGTGGCGGCCGCGCTCAGGCAGGGGGCGGGGCATGTCGACGCCGTCGAGATCGACCCGGTCATCAATCGACTGGGGCGCCTGCACCACCCCGACCGGCCGTACGACGACCCGCGTGTCGCGATCCACCTGGACGACGGGCGGAGCTTCGTCCGCCAGACCGAACACCAGTACGACCTGATCAGCTATGCGGTCGTCGACTCGCTCGCCCTGCACTCCAGCTATTCGAGCGTCCGCCTGGAGAGCTTCCTCTTCACCGAGCAGGCGTTCGCCGATGTCAAGGCCCGGCTCAAGCCCCGCGGCGTCTTCGCGATGTACAACTTCTACCGGCAGGGTTGGGTCGTCGGCCGCCTGGTGCGCCTCGCCGAGAAGGTCTTCGGCTCCCGGCCCCTGGTGATCTCCCTGCCCTACCAGAACACGATCGGCCCCACCAACGACCAGCGCGATTACATCACCTTCCTGCTGGTGGGCAACACTGAATCGAAGGTGGTCGACGCGATCCGACACCGATTCGAGAGCGACCGATTCTTCTGGCTCTGCGAGCGGCCGTTGCTCAACGAGTCGATCAACGGGTTCGGCCCGGTCCCGCCCGTCGTCGCCGACGCCCAGGGCGCAGGCTTCAAGAAGATCGGGCCGGCAACGGTCCACCTGACCGGGACCGAGCGGATCCCGACCGATGACTGGCCGTTCCTTTACCTGCGCGACCCGGCCATCCCCACGCTGAATCTCCGCGGGATCGCGCTCCTGGCCATCCTCTCGCTTGGCTTGCTCCTCGCCTTCACGCCCGTGCGGCGCATGCGCCCCAACGGCCAGATGTTCTTCCTCGGGGCAGGCTTCATGCTGCTCGAGACCAAGGGAGTGGTCCACATGGCGCTGCTATTCGGCGCGACCTGGATGGTCAACTCGCTGGTCTTCTTCTCGATCCTCACCATGATCCTGCTGAGCAACCTCTTCGTCCTGGCGATCCGGCCTCGACGACTCTGGCCCTATTTCGCGCTGCTGATCGCGGCGCTGGCGATCAACATCCTGGTGCCCATGGGCTGGTTCCTGTCGCTGTCAGGCGTTGCCAAGGTGATCGCCTCTTGCAGCCTGGTCTACATCCCGGTCTTCTTCGCCGGCGTGATCTTCGCGACGTCGTTCCGCGAGAGCCGTCACCCCGATGTGGATTTCGGCTCAAACATCGCTGGCGTGGTCCTCGGCGGACTGACCGAGAACTTCTCGCTCATGCTGGGCTTCGACCGTCTGCTCCTGCTCGCCGTCGCCTTCTACTTTCTCGCGGCGATCCTCGGCCCCAGACTTTCGATGACGTGGTCAGCCGGGATCGAGTAGAGGCGAAGGCAGGGGGACATTCCTGACGAAGGCAGGGGCCGGGTCGCCTCGGGACTCTGTCCCCCGACCCCGCGGGCACGGATCGGATCGGACGGGTTCGGCTGTTCTGTTCGGCCTTTTAGGGCCAATCCCCCGGCCCGGTTTTCGTGTGATAGACTCCCAATTCCCCCCCTTTTGGGGGAAGACCTGCCACCAGAATGCCGCCGGGCCCTGCGTCGGTCGACACGCGGCCGGGCTCGGCCGGTCGGGGGCCGCGAGAACGGTGCCCCAGACCGACCGGAGCTCGCGGCGGCAGGAGGTTGCCGTCGGCGGACGCGACCGGAATTCCTCCACCGGAATCGCCGCCCGAGCGCCGCGCCGGGCCGTCCGTGTTGAGCCCCCGTTTCCGTGAGAAACCCGGGGAGCACCAACCCCGGCTACTTGCCGGGCCGGACATCGCCGAGATCCTTCGTTTCGCCGGGGCCGACCTTCACGCCGCGGGCGAGGAAGCCGGACAGGAGGCTCATGTCCTTGAGGAACTGGAGGTCGTACGACTTACCCGGGATGATTCCGTCGATCCGGAATCGGCCGTCCTTGCCGACCTCGGGATAGCCAGCGGGCCGGGCGATCGGGTAGATGTTCCCGCCGCCCACCGGCTCACCCTCGGCGTCGACCACGCGGCCGGTCAGCACGCCCCAGGGCTGGAGCCTGATCGTCTGCGGGCCGGTCTCGTCGCCGCGGAGAGATATCTCGCCGACCAGCCGCTTTGCCTCGTGGCGGATCTCGATGGTCCGGCCTCTTCCGGGTCCCAGGCCCACGATCTTCAGCTCGGATCGTCCGGCGGGCACCTTCTCCCAGCCGCTCATGTCCCTCAGGCCGACGGTCATCAGCTCGGCCGGGTTCACGGGCCGGCCGTCCGGGTCGAGGACCTTCACGGGCAAGGTCCGGCCGGATTCCAGCAGCAGGTCGTGGGTGAGCGACCCCGAGTTCGGCGCCGGGTCGATCGGGTCCACGACGTTGAAATTCGTGGGCGCCGCGTTGTACGGGTGAGTCATCAGCAGGCCGTTCTCGGGCTTGTTTCCCAGCTTCTCGAGGCCCGCCGCCCGGATGTACTGGGACCCGCCGGCCCGCGCCGCCAGAACCCCGGGACCCGGGAAGACGACGAAGTGGAACACCCCGTCGGCCCTGGCGTGATGCGGGCCGATCATCGTCCAGCCGAAGGCCGGGTAGGCTTCCATGTGGGGATTGTCGGTGTAGACGAAGTACTCGACCTGCCCGCGGACGGGCTGCCGGGTCTCGCGGTCGAGGACCCGGCCCGTCAGCCAGACCCCGCGCTTCAGCTTGATGTCGAGGTGAGCCGGTCCCGGCCCGTCCACCTTGCCAATCTTCAGCCGGGCCCGGAGATAGGGCAAGCTCTCGTCCGGCGGGACTTTCTGCTTCGCTCTTTGGAGACCATCATGCGGGAAGTCGCATGGCGGGACCGCCAGGATGTGTCCCTCCTGACCCCGGGGCAGGCCGACCAGGCGATAGCGGCCCTGGGCGTCGGTGATGGCCTGGATGTACTCGCCGACGGGTCCGGCGTCCAGGCGGCTTTCCGCATGGACCATGATGCCCGCCAGCGGACGCCCGGTGTCGAGATCCGAGACAATGCCCTCGATCGGCCGGGTCGGCCCGGCGACGTGGTCGAACGAGGCGCCGTAGATTGTCATGCGCTCGACCTGGTCGGCGGGCATGCCGCCTTCGAGCTTGTACAGGGGAACTCGCATCGTCGGCCCCGGACGGGCCAGGGCCATCACGAGGCGGGTCTCAATAGTGGGTCCC
>JAKAUH010000305.1 GCA_021818605.1 Planctomycetota bacterium | reverse complement strand
CGCCTGAGCGGCCCGACAGGCAGGCCGCGAACAGAGCAGGGCAGAGCAGGGCAGAGCAGGGCAGGGCAGGGCCGCCGTCGCGATGGGCGGCCCTGCCGCTCGCTCCGCTTGATATCCGAACGAGAAGGAGGATGCCGATGGGTCGAATGCGCCGACTTGCCCTCCAGGCCGCATCCGTCGCGTTGATCGCGGTGGCACACGCGGCGACGGCTCGCATCACGTATGCCCAGAGCGCGAAGACCCCCGGTACAATCGCCGATGGCTGGTCGACCGCTTCGCCCCGGGAT
This sequence comes from Planctomycetota bacterium, assembly GCA_021818605.1. Classification (GTDB taxonomy): domain Bacteria; phylum Planctomycetota; class Planctomycetia; order Isosphaerales; family Isosphaeraceae; genus JAKAUH01. The sequence goes on along the minus strand of JAKAUH010000305.1, from coordinate 4,740 downwards.
GAGATCCGTCCGGCGTTCGCTCGCGAGGATAGCGGCGGCGCCGACGGCCGCGGGAGCCTCGTCATCCGCGCCGATCGGCGCGAGGGGCTCGACGGCTGGTGGACCCGGACTTTTCCTGTTGTCGGCGGCCGGTCGTACCGTTTCCGGGCCGCCTACCGGGCCGAGGGGATCGCCGAGCCCAGGCGGAGCGTCGTGGCCCGCATCGTCTGGACCGAGGCCCGGGGAAAGCGGGTCGCGCTCGAGCCGCAGCCTGTCAGCGACTACCTGCGCGGGGCTACGGTGATGGCCGAGCCCGAATTCCCGACAACCCGGGGCGCGGATCGCGACGGCTGGACCGAGGTCTCTGACACCTACGAGGTTCCGAAGCGGGCCGAGCGGGCAACCATCGAATTGCACCTCCGCTGGGCGCCCGAGAGTACGTTGCGCTGGAGCGCCGTCTCGTTCGCCGAGACCAGTCTCCCGCCGCCGCGGGTCGTCCGCCTGGCGACGGTGCACTTCCGCCCCACCGGCGGCCGGACGCCCGCCGACAACCGCCGGATGTATGAGCCCCTCATCGCCGAGGCCGCCCGCCGCAGGGCCGACCTGGTGGTGCTCGGCGAAACCCTCACCTACGTCAACACCGGCAAGTCGCTCGTCGACGTGGCCGAGCCGGTCCCGGGCCCGTCGACCGAAGACTTCGGTCGCCTGGCAAAGAAGCACAACCTCTACATCGTCGTCGGCCTGGTCGAGCGCGACGGCCACCTGGTCTACAACGTCGCCGCGCTGATCGGCCCCGACGGCCGGCTGGTCGGCAAGTACCGCAAGGTCTGTCTGCCGCGCGGCGAGATCGAGGCGGGCATCGCGCCCGGCTCGGATTACCCGGTCTTCGCCACGCGGTTCGGCACGGTCGGGCTGATGGTCTGCTACGACGGATTCTTCCCCGAGGTGGCTCGCGCGCTCACAAACCGCGGCGCCGAGGTCATCGCCTGGCCCGTCTGGGGCTGCAACCCGCTGCTGGCCCGGGCGCGAGCGTGCGAGAACCACGTCTATCTCGTCAGCAGCACTTATGAGGACGTCTCGCGGAACTGGATGATCTCGGCGATTTACGACCACGCGGGCGACCCGATCGCGACGGCCCGCGACTGGGGCACCGTGGCGATCGCCGAGGTCGACCTCGACCGCCGGCTGCACTGGGCGAGCCTCGGCGATTTCAAGGCCGAGATCCCCCGCCATCGGCCGGCGGACGCGAACAAACGGCCGTCGGCTGGCGCAACCAACGCTCTCTCTTCCCCGGACCGCCACGGCGTGATCAGCGCGCGAACGAGCCTCATGTCGCGGGGCGACACCCATACCGATGAAAGCAACATCTTGCATGCGCGGCTCCTCGCAACTCTGTCGTGTTTTCAGAGCAACCCATATCCCCCTCCTCGTTCACTGTGTGTCTGCAAGGTGGATTGTGTGTGCTTCGAATCGGGTTCTGCAGGCGTGCAGACGGCGGACCGCCATTGGCACGGTTGTCTGGCGCTGTCGATGGACGCAAGGTGCCATGTGGTTGGCGCGGTGGACCTGGCGGACCGTCGAGGCGGAGGATTGGCGACCGAGGTGATCGGCCGTATGATAAAGAGGTCGGGCAACGCTCGGGTTTCTGTCGGTCGGGAGGGATTCATGGATCACCGACCTTCGGTCGATCTGCTGGAATCGATTCACCTCTTCCCCGGGGTCTATCAGATCAAGGCCATTGGCCGCGCCGAGGATGAATTCGAGTCTCGGGTTGTTGAGGCGGTGTACTCGCACGTGGCGGCGCGGTCGGACCTGGATTACTCGGTGCGGAGCACGCCCGGCGGGCGCCATGTCGCGCTGACGCTGGATATCACGGTCCAGACGGCCGAGCAGGTGCGGGCCATCTATGCCGAGATCCGCGATGTCAAGGGTTTGACGCTCCTGCTCTGATCCCGGCGTGCCCTCCGCCGACCGCGTGGTCGATCGGGTGGGTCCGACGAACTGGAGGTCCCGCTTCGCGCGGCGCGGCCCGGCCGGCCGGTGGCGGATGGAAGCGGTCGACACGATGACTGGCCAGCCGGTTTCGCCGCAGTGGATCGACGTGTCTCAGGCGGAGGATCAGCGCGATGTGATTCATCGCGCGGTCGCGTGCCTGGCGCAGGGGGGAGTGGTCGGGCTGGCGACCGAGACGGTCTACGGCCTGGTCGCCAGTGCCCTGGACTCCCGGAGCGTGGCGCGGGTGCGGCAGTTGCGCACCGGCGAGACCTCGCGGCCGTTGACCCTGCTTTTGAAGGGCCCGTCGGAGGTCACCGACTGGGTGCCGCGAATCTCGCAAGTGGGGCGGCGGCTGGCCGGCCGACTCTGGCCGGGCCCGGTCACGCTGGTCTTCGACCGGACCATGGCGGACGGGTTGTACCAGCGGTTGCCGGGTGAGGTTCGGACGCTGGTCTCGCCGTCGGGTGAGGTGGCCCTGCGGAGTCCGTCGCACCCGATCGTCCGCGACGTGCTGCGCCTGCTGCCGGCCCCGCTGGTGATTGCCATGGTCGCGACCAGGCAGCATCTGGTGCCGATCACAGCCGAGCCCCTGCGCGAGCTCTCGGGAGTGGACATGGTCATCGACGCCGGGCCGACCCAGTACCGCCAGTTCGCCACGGTGGTTCGTGTCCAGGACCAGAGCTGGACGGTCGAGCGCCCCGGGGTGGTCGACGCCGCGATGCTGACGCAGGCGGCCAGCCTGATCATCCTTTTTGTCTGCACGGGGAACACCTGCCGCAGTCCGATGGCCGAGGCGATCTGCAAGGTCCTGCTGGCGCGCCGGCTGGGCTGCGCGGTGGCGCAGCTCGAGGAGCGGGGCTATATGGTCCGCTCGGCCGGCGTGGCGGCGAGCAACGGCTCGCCGGCGGCCGGCCACGCGATCGACGTGGTCCGCGCCCTCGGCGGCTCGCTCGAGAACCACCGCAGCCGGCGGCTCGGCGTCAACCTGGCCCGCCAGGCCGACTGTCTCTTCGCCATGACGGCCGATCACCTCGATGCCCTGCTCGAGGCCGTGCCCGAGGTCGAGCCGCGCACCTATTTACTTGATCCCTCTGGCGGCGACGTCGCCGACCCCGTCGGCCTGGACCACGAGACGTATCGCGTCACCGCCCAGATGATCGAGGCAATGCTGGAGCAGCGGCTCAATCAGATGGGGTTCTGACCAGACCCGGGCCTGGCGGTCCATGCACAGAAGACCTGGGGTCCGCCTGCGGCGACCCCGGGCTATGATGTTCGACCCCTTCTGTGTCGATGAATTCGTACGCCCGGGGCGTTCCACGGCAGAGCCCAGAGTCGCTGAGGGCACACCCTGGAATCGGCGGTCGCGCCGGACGAAACCGGATCCCCCTGCTCCGACATCCTCCGAGATCATTCCACCCGGCGTTTATCCTCGGTGTTTGAGGTCCGAGGCAACGCGAACGCCACCTGGCCGTCGACGATCGTCACGACGACGCGGGTCGCGAGAAGCTCCTTCGGCGTCACGCGAAACAGGTCGCGGTCGACGACCGTGATATCGGCGCGGAAGCCGCGCTTCAGGGTGCCGAGTCGGTCCTCGGCGAAGGCGGCATACGCCGAGCCGGCGGTGTGGCCGCGGAGGGCCTCTTCGAGCGTGAGGCGGTGCTCGGGATGCCAGCCGCCAGGCGGGTGGCCGCTGGCATCCTGGCGGGTGATCGCGGCGTAGATCCCCCAGAACGGGTTGACCACCTCGACGGGGAAGTCGCTGCCGAACGCCAGCCGCACTTTTGCGTCGGCGAACCAGCGCCAGGCATAGGCGCCAGCGACCCGGCCCGGGCCGAGCCGGGCGTCGGCCCAGCGCATGTCGTCGCTGGCGTGTGAGGGCTGCATCGAGGCGATCATGCCGAGCTCGGCGAACCGGCGCACGTCGTCCTTGTGGACCACCTGGGCGTGCTCGATCCGCAGTCGAGGGTCGCGGGCCTCGGGAACGGCGCGGCGCGCTGCGGCATACGCGTCGAGCACCAGCGCGTTGCCCTGGTCGCCGATCGCGTGGGTGGCGACCTGCCAGCCGTGGCGCAGGGCGGCCGTCGTGGTGGCTTCGAGCACCTTCGGGTCGATCAGCAGCAGGCCCGTATTACCGGGGTCGTCGTGATACGACTCGAACAGCAACCCGCCTCGCGAGCCCATGGCGCCGTCGATGAACAGCTTGATGGCCCGCATCTCGAACCGGGCGCCGGGAGGCCCGGGCTGGGGGCGGCGGCTGACGAACTCGACCTCGCCACCGGAGGGCGGCGAGGCCATGGCGTAGATCCGGATCTTGAGTCGGCCCTCGCGGTCGAGGTCGCGGTAGACGTCGGCCGTGCGGCCGGAGATGCCGGCGTCGTGCACGCCGGTCAGCCCGGCGCGGAGCGCCAGGTCCTGGGCGGCGAGGATGCGGCGGCGGACGTCCTGGCGGGTCAGGTCGGGCACCGCGCGGCCGATCAGGCCCATCGCCCCGTCGACGAAGACGCCCGTCGGGTTACCCTCGCGGTCACGGACGATCTGGCCATCGGAGGGGGACTTCGCGTCCTTCGCCACGCGGGCGCGGCGCATGGCCTCGGAGTTGGCCCAGCCGGCGTGGCCGTCCACGCGATGGAGCCAGACTGGACGGCCCGGCGCGACCGCATCAAGGACGGCGGCCGTCGGAAATGCCCCGCCCGGCCAGAGGCTCTGGTCCCAGTTGCGGCCGTTGATCCACGAGTCGCCCGGGTTCGCGTCGAGCCAGTCCTTCAC
>JAKAUH010000777.1 GCA_021818605.1 Planctomycetota bacterium | reverse complement strand
ATCTCGTCGAGGTGCGGCAGGAAGTACGGCGCGACGAGGTTGAGCCCGGCGTAAGCGGCCAGGTCCAGCAGGGGCGGCAAGGCGGTCTCGACGCGGTTCCACACGGCCGTCCGCAGGTCGCGATAGGGGCTCTCGAGGATGTATCCGCGCACGCGCCCGCCCAGCTCCTGGCCAGCGAAAACGGCCGCGGCGGCGCCCATCGATGTGCCGTCGACGATCACCGGTCGACCCGGTCGTCGCGATTCGAGGAACGCCACGCCGGCTACCACGTCGTGGCGGGCGCCATAGCCGATGTCGTCGAACTCGCCGGATGAATCCCCGTGCGCGCGTACCGTGATCATCAGCACCGAGTAGCCCCACGAGGCGAACAGCTCGGCCCGCGAGAGGCTGTTGGCCCGCTTCCCCTTGTGTCCGTGCACGACAACAATGCCCGGCGCGTCGGGGCGTCCCTCAACGTACCAGGCGCCGACATCCTCGCCGTCCGTGGTCTTCAACCGATGGCTCTCGAGCCGTCCCCAGGCCGGCGCCGGCGCGACCTCATCGGCCCGGGCCGACAATCGGTGCGTCAGCTTGTAGGCGACCAGCGACGAGATCCCCAGCCAGACGAACACGAGGATCGTCGTGGTGACGATCGTGCGGCGCACCACGCGGTACTTCGCCAGGGCTTCCCGCCATCGGATCGAGGGCCAGCGCAACGGGGTGCTCCTTTCGCGTCGAGATTCCTTCTGATCGACATCAATACCCCGGTCCGAGGATACCGGGTTTCGCCCGAATCGCGAAGATCGCCTCCCGGCGCGGGTCGGGTTCGGATATATTGCCTGGCCGCAGGGAAGTTCCAGGCATTCGGGCTTCCAGGGCCGGCTCTCATCACTCGGCGCGGCGCGGCTCGACCGACGGTCTCCCGCGCGATCGCAGGCCGGGGGAAGCGCGGGAGACCTTCGGTCGGGCTGATGGACGGAGTCAGGAGACCCGCGCCCAACAAACGGCCAGTCGCTGGTGGACTGTCGAGCTCGAAGGCCGAATCCGCCGGATACGGGCCATCTCGTCGAAAGGAGGCACCGATGCAAAAGCGACTCGCATGTTCTGTGGTGCTGCTCATCACTCTGGCACTCCCGGTCGGACTCGCCCGAGGCGACGAGCCGAGTGCGGCCGGCCACACGCTGGAGCTGCGCGTCGTCGAGCGCGATGGAGGCAAACCCATCGCCGGGGTGACAGTCCGCGCCCAGGACAACAGGGGCCCGAACACTCCGACCTCTCGCGGTACGACCGACCAGCACGGCGCCTGCTCGATCCCCGTACCGCCGGACACGCGGTACCTCCATGTCCACGCCTGGAAGGACGGGTTCGTGCCGGTGCGGGTGGCCTGGGCCTATCGGCGCGAGTTCGAGTTCGAGGGCGTGCCGGCAACCTACGCGATCGTCCTCGACCGCGGCACGGCGATCGGCGGAATCGTCCGCGACGAGCAGGGCCGGCCGGTTGCCGGCGCGCGGGTCACTCCCGGGCTGGCGAACACCCCGCGCGGCGAGATCGAGGTGCTCGACCTGCCGGACGACGCAGCCTTCACCACCGATGCCCAGGGTCGCTGGCGCGGCACAATCCTGCCGGAGTCGTGGAAGGCCAAGGAAATCGCCCTCCGCGTCCAGCATCCGGTCTTCCTCGATAGCGGCGACGCGTTCGACCGGAGCATCCCGACGAAGGACCTGCGCGACGGCTCGGCAGTCCTGGTGCTGGAAACAGCCTACACGGTCGCCGGCACCGTCGTCGGCCCGGATGGCAAGCCCGTCGCGGGGGCTGCGGTCGCCTGGCGTAATGCGTACGGGCCCGAGACAATCCCGGCGACGACCGGGCCCGACGGCCGGTTCCGGTTCGCGGGTCGTCGCCCGGGCCGGGCGATCCTCACGGCCAACGCGCCCGGGATGGCGACGAGCGTGAAGCTCATCCGCCTCGGACCTGCCGACCCGGAGGTTCCCGGGGGGCCCGTGCCGCCAGTCGCCGCGCCGCGCCTGTATGTGCCAGTACCGCCCGGGCCGAGCCTGCTCCCGGCGCCCGCCGAGGCCGCTCCAGGCGAGGAGCCGGAGCCGCCCACGGTGTGGCCCGGATCGTTCCCGCCCGACTTCCGTCAGGTCGCGAAGACCGGGCCGGGCGACCCGCCGCTGGTGATCCATCTGGGACCGGGGCGGACCATCCGCGGACGAGTGGTCGCTCACGACGGACGACCGGTCGCCCGCGCGCGGATCACACCCGAAATCCACGGTCGGACCGACCTGTCCGCCTCGCGGGCCGAAACGGACACCGATGGCCGATTCGAGTGGAAGCACGCGCCGCTCGAGATGGAGGTCCTGAAGGTCGAGTACCCGGCCGAGGGCCAGGAAGTCCGACGCTCGGCGCCCGGCGCCGGCGTGACCGAGATCGTGCTCACGATGCCTCGCCCGTTCCGCCTGCGCGGCAGGATCGTCGACGCCGAGACCGGCCGGCCGATCGAGCGATGCCGATTGATCGAGGGCGTCGCCCAGACCTACGACTTCGCCCCAACCGAATACGAGAGCCCGCTCGACTGGTCCCGCCTCGCCGGCCGCACCATCGAGGGCGGCCGTTATGAGGTCCGCTTCCCGCACGAGAAATCCCGGAGCAAACCGCAATTCTTCTACCCGGTCCTGCTCGTCCGCGTCGAGGCCGAGGGATATGCGCCGAAGGTCTCGCGCGTCTTCCGGGATTTCGAGGGCGAGCAATCCTTCGACTTCGCCCTGCGCAGGCGACCGTGGAGCAAGGGCACAGTCCGCGCGCCCGACGGCTCGCCGGCCGCCGGTGCCGAGATTCTCGTGGCGCTCAAGGGCCAGCCGCGGCCGAGTATCTACAACGGCCGGCTGGTCGACGGCTGGCGCGGCGAGATCGTCCGCGCGGATCGCGACGGCCGATACGGCCTGGCTCGTCCCGAAGCGCCGGGGCGGATCGTGCTGCTCGCACCTTCGGGCATGGCCCAGCGCACGCCCGATGAACTCGCGGCGAATCCCGACGTGACGCTCGAACCGTGGGGCCGGATCGCCGGCGAGGTGCGCGTCGGGATCGGGCCGGCGGCTCGCCGGCTGGTCGGGGCCGAGGTGTGGAACGCCGATTATCGCGGCGAGCCGATCGTCTCGTTCACGTCGCGGGCGCTCACGGACGCCGAGGGCCGGTTCGTGATGGATCATGTCGCGCCAGGGCATGCGATGGTCTATCGCCCTTCGTGGATTGTCACGAACGAGTCGAGGCGATCGCACCGCCAGGGGGTCGAGGTGCAGGCGGGCCAGACTGCCGAGGTGATCGTCGGCGGCACCGGCCGGCCGGTGATCGGCCGCCTGACTCGCGCCCCGGGCCTGGCCGAGTTCCCGCTGCAATGGGTCGTCGCCCGCATGTGGCTCGCGCAGCCGGGACCAGAATTCCCCGAGGGCTTCGACGACTGGGACGACGCCCGCCGGAAGCAGTGGTGGGACGACTACTACCAGACCGACGAGGGCCGGCGGTACTACGAGAACGCCAACAGCTACGCCGTGAAGATCGGCCCGGACGGCTCGTTCCGCATCGACGATGTTCCCGAGGGCCAGTACTGGCTCGTCGCGAGTTACACCGAGGACCGGACCGAGTTCTTTGAGCAGGAGCGCAAGATCGTCAAGGTCGCCGTGATGGATCAGTACGTCGAGGTCCCCGCCGGCCCCGACGCGATGCCGCTGGACCTGGGCGAGCTGATGCTCACGCCGCCGGAGCCGGAGGCGGTTCGGGAATAGGCTTCCGCCGGCCATTCTCGGTCTGCGCTCTCGTCCGCTTTTTGCTCTTCGGCCTTCTCTCTTCCGCCACTTCGGGGCGATTGCGACCGCGCCCCGGCCCCGCCCGGGAACGGCCTTGCACCGGCGGCGCGAGCGCGCGTTATGCTGGGGACTGCGAGATTTCTCGCCGCCTCGGTCGAATACCGGAGAGTTCTCCGGCGTCTGGTTTTCCTCGCGAGAACCGGATCGAATCAAGGCGGCGTTCATCCAGGCGAGAGGATTGCCCCCATGCCCGACAACCGCATCGCCACCGTCCGCCCGGTCGAGGAATCGGAGGCCACCGGCAAGGTCGCCGCCATCTTCGCGGACATCAAGAAGACCAAGAATATCAATTTCGTCCCGGACTTCTGGCGGGTGATCGCGATCAACCCGAACCAGCTCGAGATGGTCTGGACGACCCTGAAATCCGTGATGCATCCCGAGGCCGTCGGCCGCACGCCGCGCCTCGATGCCAGGACCCGCGAGATCATCGCGCTGGCCGTCTCGGCCACGAACGGCTGCGCGTACTGCATTAACTCGCACACCGCCGCGCTGCGGAAGCTCGGCGTGGACGACGAGACCCTCGGCGAGATCATGTCGGTCGTCGGGCTGTTCAACCTGACGAACTCGATGGCGAACGGCTACCAGGTCGTGCCCGATGTCCGCCCGCGGGTCGAGTGAGCGAGCGAGCCGATCGATCGCGACGACACCAGAATCGAGGCCGCCATGACGAACCGTCTTCTCCCGATGCTGGCCGTGCTGGTGTTGAGCGCGCGCGTTGGCCTGGCCGACGACGGGCCGGGGCTGCTTCAGCGCGAGGGGACGGTCCGGCTCGCGTCGGGGTTGTCGGCGCATTACGCGTGGTCGTATTACCAGCGCGACGGGAACTCGCTGGCAGGTGCCGTCAGCTCGGGCGACTCGATCGTCGCGCTGACGGATGCCGGGGCGCTCCTGCGATTCGACCGGGCGACGCTCCGGCTGAGCAGGAAATCGCTCAGCCCGGTCGCCGTGACCTGCCTGGGCCGCGGCGAGGGAGACACCGTGCTCGCCGGGTTCGCCGATGGGCGGATCGCCCGCATTAACCCGGCGACGCTCGAAGTGACCGAACTTGCGCGGTCGTCGGGCGCGGTCGCCTGGGTCGGCGTCACGACCGCGGTTGCAGCAGATGGTGCGAAGAAGCCGCGGATCATCGCGGTCGTCGCGAAGCCGCGGCTGGTGGTTCACGACCTCGGCAACGGGAAGACGCACGTGGTTGACACCGAGCCCGCGCATCCCGACGCCTTCCTGCTCGACCGCAAGGGGCGGCTCTGGCTCGGCTGGGACAGCGGCGAGTGGGGCGGGTCGTGCCTCTTCGTCGACCTGGCGAGCGGCCAGGTCCACGACATCCCCTCGCCGAGGCCGAAGGTCGCGGCGGCGGAGCGGGGCCAGACCTGGGAGGGTGTCTACGGATTCGCCGAGCTTCACAACAGCCAGGTCTGGGCCTTTGGCGGCACCATGCACATGGGCGGCGCCAGTGGATTCATTTGCCGGGTCGACCGCGGCGAGGCCGAGGAGCTGTATTATCGCGACAACCTCGAGCTGATCCGCCGCGAGACAGAGCGGAGGCAACGGGCCGAGGAGGCGGAAGACGACAAACCCGGGGCGAAGCCCGCGCCCGCGCAGGCCGCGCCCGAGCCTCCCTTCGACCTCAATCGCCCGTTCCTGCCGATCACGCAGATCATTGAGGAGCCCGGCTCGGGCGCGATCGTCGTCATGGCGTTCAGCGAGATGTACCGCACCGACGCGAGGCTCGCCGGCTGGCGGAAGTTCGGCGAGCTGGAGATTGGCTATCGCTGGGGCCGTCGCGACGCGGTGGGCGCGTATCCCTCGGTGCGCTCGGTCGAGCCGATCGCCCCGACGGCGCCGGGCCGGCCGATGGGCTATCTGTTCGCCACGCGGCTGGATGGGCTGGTCCGCGTGGCCGACGGCAAGACCACGCGGAGCACGCCGCTGGCCCAGCTCGCGGTTGAAACCACTGCGCGGCTGGTTCCATCGTCGGAGGGAATTCTGCTGTTCCCCGCCTCGGACGACGGCCAGGAAGACGACGAAGTCTGGTGCTACCACGACGGGGGCTGGACCCAGGTCTCGTTCGCGCCGCCGTATCGGGCGCACCCCGATGCCGAGGACGAGAAGGGCGCGCCGCCGGATATGGACTGGTCGAGCACCGCGACACTGGTCGGCCAGGACGGCACGATCTTTACAGTGAACGGGGTGTATTACGGCGATCGCGGCACGCGCACGACCGCCCGCTGGCGCAATGGCAAGGCCGAGGTCATCGGCAGCGAGGTCTCGACCTTGATCGAAACGGCGAGCTTCGTCACGTCCGATGGAACCCTGTGGAACGCCGAGAACAGCATCCTCCGTCGCTTCAACGATGGTCAATGGGTCGACACCGAGACGTCCAAAGGCCCGCACGCGATTCGACGCGAGGACTGGAACGGACTGGACCTGCGATTGACCGCCGTGAACGAATCCGGGCCGCCGTGGATCCTGCACGACCGGCGGAGCGAGCGGCTGTTGCGGCTCGAGTACGGCCCCAGTTTCCAGGCCCCACGGCTGACGCTCGTCTCGTTGATCGAGCCCGGCCGAGAGGAGCAGGTCAAGGTTGCCGACGCGATCACCTGGAGGAAGGACTCGCTGCTGCTGGCGAGCGATCGGGGGTTGAAGATTTTCGCGATTGATGGCGAGAAGCTGACGGAGGCGGCGATCGACACGGCCAGTCGCCCGGTGACGCGGCTGGCGCGCGACGGCCGCGGCCGGCTCTGGCTCGGCAGCGGCCAGGGCCTGATGATGCTCGAGGCCGACGGCAGGACACTGTACCCCTTCGACGCGGTGCCGCGGCTGGGCCGGTCGAAGGTCGAGGCGCTCGTCGCCGACCCCGAACATCCCGACGGCATCATCGCGGCGATCGCCGATCGCGGTGTGGTGTTCCTCTTGCTGCCGCATGTTGAGTGATCATCACCTCGCGGATTGATAGCAGGGAAGAAAAACGTAGGTCAGGCTTTCCAGCCTGACAGGGCCTGGACGTCAGACTGGAAAGCCTGACCTACTTGAACACCTCTCTTGCCGGGGGAATCGGTGGTCGGCATCCCGAGCCTTCACCTCGGCTCGATGATCAGGAACGTGCATCCGTTGCCGCCCACCCGGATCGTCAGCCGCAACCGGCCGTCGGCGTCGCGTTGCGGAGACTCGGAGGTGGTCGGGCGGCACTCGCACAGGCGGCGGACCTCGTCGACCTCGGCCTTCGAATAGGCTGGGGGCGCCAGCAGCTTGTCGATCAGCGCGCGGGCCGCCTCGCCCAGCGCCGGATTCCCCGTGTCGGCGATCACCTTCAGCAGCGTCGGCGCCGCGGCCTGGACCGCGTCGGAGCCCAGCGATTCGACGGTCGCCAGCGCCTGGCGCCGGGCCGCCGGATCGTCGTCGCCTTTCTCCAACGTCGCGATCGCCGACGCCTGGCGCGCCGGGTCCGGCTGGCCGTGGCGGGCCGGGCGGTCGCGCAGCTCCCGGGCCCGGCGAAACGGCGAGTTATGGTCGCGGTCGAAACGGTACTGCGTCACCCGCAGGGAAGCGTCCTTCGTACCGCCCAGGCCGGCCAATTCGAGCGCCACGTCGAACTCGGCCGACGAGCGCGATTGCGTATCCCTCGGGGCGTGGGCGTAGAGCAGCACCCGCACCACACCCCGCTCGTCGCGTGAGGCGAATCCGCTCACGACGTGACCGCCGCTCGGGCGCGCGGGCAAGACCCAGTAGTCGTCGCCCAGGTCCGAGAGCAGCCCGAGCACGTGGAAGACCGGCATCGGCACCGTGACCGATCGATCGGCGCGGCCATCGGCGTTGTCGTCGCACGCGATCATCCGCGAGACCGCGTTCAACCCGGCGAAGTTGCCCGGCGGCGGCCAGACCGTGAGGATGGTTTCGCCATACGCGTACCGAGGATCCCGCGCGGCCCGCTCGAGCTGCCGGTGCACCACGTCGAGGCACCAGGTGGGGAAATAGCCGTCGCCCAGGTAAGAGTCGGCCGCGGCCTCGTCGGGCGGCGGCATCCAGTCGGGGCAGGACTCGTGCGAGTTGATCCAGAGCTTTTCATAGTACGCTGGATCGATCTGGAGCGCTGTCTCCTTCGCCTTCGCCAGCTTGGCGGCCATCAGCTCGGAGCGGTTATACGCATGGATCGAGATGAAATCGCACGGCGTTCCCTTGCCGCCGTGCGCGCGGCAGAGATCCTCGACCCGCCGCGACCGCTTGCCATCGAGCCGATGGTCGGCCACGGCCGCGTTTTTCGGCTTTGCACCGGGCGCGCTGGCCCGGGGTGAGCAATGCGCCAGGAACTCCTTGAGCCGCAGGTTCGTGCCGAAGATCCCGCCCAGCTCGAGGCCGCCGATGAAGACCCGATTCGAGTCATATCCGCGGTCCTCGAAGGCGCGAAGGATCGCGTCGGTGGTGTAGTCGTAGAAGTCCTGGAGGTCGTCCCAGCTCGCGCGCCAGAACAACGGGCCGAGGTCGGGCTCGTTGAAGATGCTCCAGGTAAAGGTCAGCGCGTCCTTGCCGTATCGGTCGATGAGGTGTCCGGCGATCGTGCGCGCGACGTCGTGCCACTGCGCCAGGTCCTTCGCGGTGGTCCAGCTCCGGCCGTCGCGGATCAGGTCGCCCGTGGCGTCGCCGAAGTTGACCATCAAGCGGCGGCCGTACCTGCGGTGGACCAGGTCATATTCCTTGTCCAGCCGGCGCCAGTCGTAGCACGCGGTGCCGTGCGGGCGAAACCTGCGCAAATAGCACCCGCCGGGCGGGAACAACCCGGGCGCGTCGGGGCCCTCCGTTCTCGGCAGCGGACCCTCGTAGGCGAGCTTCCAGCCGCCGGGCGGGTCGGGGACCCTGGCCACGGTGACCGTCCGCGCCGGGCCGTCGACGGCGATGACCTTCGTGCGGGCGTCGTGCAGGCCATCGGCGATCAGGACCTCGTCGCCGGGGTGATAGTCGTCGGCGACCGACCGGCCGGGCGGGATGCCGTATGCCTCGTTGCCGAAGACATACTCGAGTCGGAGCACCTGTTGATTCGAGCGCGCCTCGATTGCCGCGATCCGGCGCGTCTCGCGCTCGCGGACGATGTTGGGCAGGTGATCGGGGAGGAACGGCGACGGCAGTCGGTACTCGGTGCCCGTGGTCCAGAAGTCGCGCTGATAGCTCCAGGCGCGCGGGTGCGACCGGCGGGCCTCGGCCATCAGGTCATAGGTCGGGCCGTCCTGCGCGGCCTTTGAGCAGAACACGACGTTGCAGATTCCCGAGAAGAACCGGCCGTGCCAGCGGACCGGGCGGGCCGCCAGGTCGAGATGGAAATCGACCTTGCGCGGCCCGGCCGGCGCGTCCTCGGTGGTGAAGCGCCATTCGCCCGCCTTCGCCGCCGCAACGTTCACGACCGCGGTATATCGCGTCGAGGGCCGCAGCGGGGCAGGGGGCTCGACGTAGACGGCGATCGATCGGGCGCCCGACAGATCGGACTTCGGCCGCAGCCAGCCCGAGGCGCCGGCCGCGAACCGCCGGCCCGCGCCGATCAGCTCGACGGGCGCGTCTCCCTCGGGCTGGAGGGTGAGCGAGACCTTCTCGGGCTCGATTTCGCCCTTCGACCCCGGCGCGACGGCCAGCTCGAGATACAGGCTGGTGCGCAGGGGCACATCGGTCGCGTCGCGGAACGGCCGGGGGCTGCCGTGCGGATCGGGCGCGCGCTCGACCAGCTTGACCGCCTGGGCGAGCGCGGGGCTCGCTCCAGGCGCCAGGGCGAGCAGGAGCGCGGCGACAGCGATGATGGGGGTCTCGCGGTTCATCAAGATGCTTGCTCCGGTGGCTCGCGGGGACGAAGTTGTAGGAGGCGGCTCCGCCCGCCGATCCGGCCCGCCCGATCCGTTGTCGGAGGCGGCTCCGCCCGCCGATCCGGTCAGGTCAGATCCGATCCCGTCCGGCCCGCCCGGTCGTCGGGCGCTCGCCCTTCCCATCACTCCCCATGCTTCAAAAACAGCCACAGCTTGCTCATCAGCCACTTGTCGCCGTGCTTCACGCGGAGCTGGACGAACGGCAGCTTGGCCTCGCCGGTGTTCGGCTGGAATTTGCCGTGGACGACCAGGATCTCGGGGGCGATCATGCGGGCGAACTCGACGGCGTTCTCCGAGTCGATGGCGCCCTTGTCCTTGAAGTACTCGCCGTAGAACCGCTCGATCTCGGCCCGGCCCGCCTTGATGTCCTCGGTGATCTCGCCGTCCTTCTCGCCGATGATCAAGATCTCGCCGTTCTCGCTGTACGTGTTCGCCAGGCCGGCGGCGTCCTTGGCGTCGAACAGGTCCGAGCCGGCCTTGAGGAACTTCTCAGCGATCTGCTCGGCCTCGGACTTCGGGGGGATGTCGGAGCGCGCCTTTCCGGCCGGGCCCGCAAGGGCCAGCGCGACGGCGCCTGTGGCGAGCAGCACGGCAGCGGCGAGCGTCGCCGCGGTTCGAAGTGGAGTTCTGAGCCTCAGCATGGTGATACTCCTCTCGTCAGGGTGAATTTCTCGCGCATATCGCTGGCTGCTCCAGACCGGAGGACGTCCCCGAGTTTACCCGCCCCGGCCGGCGGACCGGGAGGGTGGAGCGGGCCGGGTGGAGCCGACCCGGCCGGGAACGGTCATTCGCCCTTGCCACGATCAACAGGATGGCTGAGTCTGAAGGCTCCGGCACCGGGGAGCGGAGCGAGGCGACGTCAAACTCGCTGGTCTACGGTCCGCACCGCGTGGAGTTCCGGCTGGTCATGGTGCTGACACGCGAGCCGATCTGCCGGGCGGTCAGCGTTCAGCGGCCGGGTCGACCTGGAAGCCAGGCCAGAGTTCCCCCGGCTCGACCCCCAGCGCGCCAGCGACTCGTTCGACGGTACGGCGCTGGGGACGTGCCTTGCGAGCGAGCAGCATCGAGATGGCTGGCTGTCCGATTCCCAGCGCAGTCGCCAACTGTTCCTGGGTCATGTTGCGCCGGTGGAGGATTGCCTTGACCCGCTCGGCGAACGCCTCTTCCTCGGCGTCCAGCGAGGCCGCAAGAGCCGCGTCGTCGATCGAGCCGGATCGCTCTTCCTCTTCGAGATCGGCGCCAAGAAACCCGTCGCGATCGGATACGGCCGGGAACAGGGCTTCATGAAGCGTGGCCAGGGCCATCGCGCGGTCATCCTCGTCGACCTCGGGCTCGACGATGATCGCCGCCATCCGACGGATGACGTCCTGCATCTCGGGATCGCATTCCAGGTAGGCCTGGAAGAGATGGGCGAACATCCGGCTCTGGGCCGGTCCCGTATCGGCGTCCCGCGAGGAGAGTGAGGCTTGCATCTTCGGCTCCGGGGTCGGGACCTGAGCACCAGAGGCAAATGCATCTCGGCTCAGGAAGAAGGACCGTAAAAGCGGGCCAGGACGATCTGACGGCGAGCGGCGAAGCTGTCGAGCTGATGCGACGTGAAGTCGTCCCGCTTCTTCGGGAAGACGGTCAGGATCCAGAAACATCGCATCGGAAATCGGCGATCGGCCGGCCCGACCAAGAATAGGATCCGGATGTTCCCCGGACCGCCGATCTCGTCGTCGACCCGCAACTCGCCGATGTCCAGGCCCGGCAAGGCCCGGATGTAGGACCAATCCAGGTCGATCACATGACCCGAGGGTTCGGTGGTGTGCGGCGCGGGCCAGTAACGCAGCTTCAACGCCTGGCGGCGGATCTCGAAGAAGTCTCGCGCCCGGGGGAAGTCGCGCCGGGCATCCGCCGCCGCGGAATTGAGACGGCGAACCAGGTAGTTCCCGGACAATCCCGTGGACATCCATTGTCCTCCCAGGGGCATACACACTCAGGGAGGTTATCACAATTTTATCACCGAGGTCAAGCGGACCAGACGGCGCGCACTTGTTGCTTCGGCGAGGCCCTCCGGTTGCTCGCCCTGGGGTCGCGCGGCCAGGATAGAGCGAGACGTGCAAATCCCCCAGTCCGGCAGAAAGGGGCTTTCTGTCATGCGACTCCTGCGACCGAATTTCACGATCCGGAGGTTGATGGCGGTGGTGGCTGTGGTCGGCATCGGGCTGGGGGTCTATCTCTGGGCCATCCGATCGCCTGTCGTCATCGTCGAGCCGGCGCCCCGGCCACAGGCCACGAACTCCGATCACGACATCCTCGACGTCGTGCTCTCGGATCTGTTGAAGGACACCGAGATCTCCGCAGCGGTGCACCCTCGCGGTGGGAAACTGATCCAGATCGAGGTCGAGAACACAACGGCGGGTCCGCCCGAGCTCAGAATCGACAGCGTCTGCCTCCACAGCAAGCAGGCGATCCCTGCCGAGATCCGGACCGATCTGGAAGCCCGCAACCCCCGGAGCCGGCAATACCACCTTGTCAACTACCGCCCCTCGAATCCCGACATCGTGGTGAAAGACCCCGAACGCCTCCTCACGTTCGATGAATTCCTCCGTCGGTCGCCGCAGACCACGGCCCGCGTGCACCCGTTGCTGCCCGGATACTCGCGGGACGGCCAGCAGGCGCTGTTCTGCTTCCATTTTAGCCCCAGCCCCCACGGAGCCGCGGGCTGTTACTTCTTGAAGAAGGTCAATGGGCGCTGGGAGATCGTCTGGAAGCAGATCAGCTTCTTCGCCTGAGTCATTCCCACATCGGCCAGCGGCCGCATCCCGCGACGGAGTCACCTCATGGGCTATTGTCCCTACTACCAGGCCATCCCCGAGGACAGCGAACTGTTCGCCCGCCTGCGGACCGACGAGCGCATGGCGCTGGTGCTCGACCACTTCTTCCCCCGCGGCGGCCGGCCGCTCGACCTCGACGAGGAGCCCAAGCGAGACGAGAACGACGAGATCCTCGACGCGATCGCTGAGGCCGCGGCCGAGCGGTTTTCCTCGCGCGACGAGGTGGCCGAGGTCTTCGACGCGCTGCACGCCCTGATCGCGCAGGCCGAACGCGCGCACCCGGGCCTGCTTGGCCGCACGGAGTTCCTCAACAAGACGCAGGACTCCATCGGCGAGCGCCTGGCCGAGCGGCTGACGACACTCGGACAGGCCGACGCGCAGGCAACGGTCGACCGCATCATCTGCGGCGGCGAAAGTTTCGCGCGCGGGTTCGAGGCGAGGCTGAACCCGGCCGAAACGGTCGCGAGGATTGCCGAGATCCTCCTCCCGATCGAGGCCGAGAGCCTGTGGAACGACGAGGACGAGCTCGACGATCTGGGCCTGGATTACGGCAAGCTCCGCAACCTTTACCTCGCCGCGGCCGTGAAGGGCGAGGCGGTGCTGGTGTATTGATTGGCGGCGAGTCGTCGAGTTGCGAAACCCACGAGGCCGCGCGGCTCTCCGAGGACGCTGGCCATGCGAATCCCGAGGATGACCACACGGCGGCTGATGATCGTGGTGGCGCTCTCGGCGCTGACCTTCTGGCAGCTCAGCGGGCTGCGCCGGGCGCCGCATTACCAGCGGCTCGCCAGCCTGCACGCGACCCTGGCGGAGCTTTGCCAGCATGAGGAGACGCTCATGAGACGCAGGGCCGAGGCGTGTGCGGCGAGGTGGCGATGCGGGGCGGCCTGGGACGAGACGGGCGAGGAGGCGGAGATGCTCAGATGCGGCCCGTACGCCAATGACGTCCCGAGATACGGCTCGTGGGACCAGCAGGCGGCGATCTGGGACCGCGCGGCCGACCGGGCCCGGATGGCGGCCGGGTGGCACGAGCGAATGTCCCGCTATTATGATCACGTCGGGCCAGCCCTGATGCCGGCCCGGCCGAGGTGAGGCCGGGCGGGACAGGGGAGGCTCGTGGAACCCCGGTGCCGGGCTCCGGCGATCCGCGGCAAGGGGCGAATCCTGGAACGGACCCTGGAGTGGTGCGGCGGATGCCGATCCGAGGTATCCTCGAATCCAGCCGCCCGTGGGCCGACGACAACCGGCGATCGCGAGCGAAAAGGCGATCATCTCGCGGGCGCAGAGGAGATTCACCCCATGCCCCGAACCGAATCCGGCGGCGGCCGCCATCCGTTGCGCGTCTGGCTGAAACTCGCCCTGCAATCCGGGCTGCTGGACCGGGTCCCGCCGCGGTGCGATCCCGAGGGCACCGGCACGCCCCGGCCGACCGAGGAATACGCCCGGGCGCTCCTGGCCGAGTTGAAGGACCCCGAGTCCAGCGACCGGACCTTGCCCGAGATCGTCGCCGCCGCCAGGAGGTTCCGCGACTGGGTCGAGTTCCGCCAGAAGGTCAGCCGGCGGATGATCCTGGGCCAGTGGCAGAGCGAAGGCGCCGCGGCCTCCGCCGCGGAGTGGATGCCCGAGCGGCGCACCCCAATCCCGGCCCGCGCGCATCGGATGAAGCGGCCGGACCGCACCGATCCGGACGAACCCCCAGCCCGACCGCGGTCCGACCCGATGTGGGACGACTGGCTCGACGGGTGAGACCCCCCGCGCCGTAGCTCGCCGAACGGCCCTTGCCGCCGACTCCTTGAGAGTCTGTCCCAGGAAGAGGGCGACGCCGCGGCCAGGCATTCCAGCTCGCCGGGAGGCTCGCCCTCCCGAGCGGACGGGTTGTGGTCGGAACATTCTCCGCAGGATTTCCGCGCCGTGCTCGCAGGATCCGGGCGAGGAGTCTCGCGCGGAGACGCGGAGATCGCGGAGTGCCCGATCGCGCAGGCGTTCCTCGGCGAGCGGCCTGCCCCTCTCCAATCTTTCTCCGCGTCCTCCGCGGCTCCGCGCGAGATCGGATTCCCGCCGAGCACGGTTGCAGCCGGCTTGTGGTAGGATGGATCGCGTCTCGATCGCGATTCCGCGACGAGGGGAGGATGGCTCATGCCCAACCGGACGACCGCGACCGCCGTAGGTGCGCCGGCGCCCACCACACTGGTGGAAGGCCAGCGACTCGATCAGCCCACATTCCACGCCATCTATGAGGCGATGCCGCCCGGGACCCGGGCCGAATTGATCGACGGAGTTGTCTACATGCCAGGCCCGGTCAGCCTCGACCATTGTGATGCCGACGCTCCCGTGTTGATATGGCTCGATTATTACACTGAGCGCACTCCTGGCGTCCACTGGGCTGGCAATGCCACAACTATCCTCGGCTGGCGGAGCGAGGTCCAGCCTGACGGATTGCTCCGCGTCCTGCCTGAATGCGGTGGGCGAACCTGGAACGAGAGGGGGTTTCTCGGCGGCGTCCCGGAACTGGTGGTCGAGGTCTCCAGGGCAACGCGATACGTCGACCTCGGCCCGAAGAAGGTCGATTATGAACGCGCCGGGGTGCAGGAATACGTGGTGCGCGCGATCGAGCCGGACGAGGTCTTCTGGTTCGTCCAGGAGAACGGCGAGCTGGTGCGACGATCGGTCGGCGAAGATGGCCTGTATCGCTCGACCGTATTTCCGGGACTTTGGCTCGACCCAGCCGCGTTGATCGCCGGTGATCGGCGCCGGCAGCGTGCCGTCGTCGACCTGGGCTGCGCCACGCCCGAGCACGCCGCGTTTGTCGCCCGACTGGCCGCGGCGCGCGATGCCTCCTGACGCGAGGGATCGATCATCCCTCGCGGCCCGAGGAAATGCCTCGCCGACCCGGTCGCTGGCAGGCGTTCGCATGGCGTGGCCCCCGGGTTCGGGTTAGCGACTCTTCGCCCGCGGCCGGCGCGGCTTCGCGCCGGTGGTGCCGTTGCCGTTGGCATCGCCGCCGACGGTCGGCTCGGGGCCGCCCTCGAGCGACTGGCCCGGTTTTGCCGCTTCCAGGCGGCGGCGGATCGCGGCGGCGTAGTCGGGCGACAGCTCGAAGCCCAGGAAGTGCCGGTGCAGCTTCTTCGCCGTCACCAAAGTCGTGCCGCTGCCGCCGAAGGGATCCAGCACCAGATCGCCGGGGTTCGAGCAGACGCGGATGATCCGCCCCAGCAACTGCTCGGGCATCTGGCAGCCGTGCCAGCCGGCGCGCTCCTTGAACGTCCCGCAGACGCGCGGGATGTACCAGGTATCGCCCTCGGGCGCGAAGCCGTCGGGCACATCCTGCGGCCGGAGGATCCAGGTATCGTCCGGCAGCCGGCCCTTCGGATTCGCCCGCGCGTCGAAATACACCAGTTGCCGCGCCGAGGGAACGCGGACCGCCTGGTCATTGAATGTAAAACGTTTGGGGTCACGCACGAAGTAAAACAGGTGAGCGTGACTCCGGGTGAACTTCTTCGTGCAGTGAACCCCAAACGTATAGTACCAAACCACCCAGTTCCGCAACGACAGGCCCAGCTTCTGGTGGAACAGGACCTTCAGCTCGGCCGCGAACTCGTCGCCGATCGCCAGCCAGAACGCGCCGTCGGGCTTGAGCACACGAACGACCTCGCGGCCCCAGGCGAGCGTCCAGTCGAGGTACGCCTGGGCATCCTTGCGGTCGTCGTAGATATCGTAATCATAGCCTATGTTAAAGGGAGGGTCGGCGAAAATCAGGTCGACCGAGCCGTCCGGCACCCGGGGGAACAGCTTGAGGCAGTCGCCATCGGCCAGGCTGTCGAGTGGCAGGTGGCAAGTGGCAAGTGGTAAGTCAGACGGGGCGCTGGCGACTCCCTCGCTCGCCGCGCGCGGAGCCAGTGGCGAGGCGCCTGACCGGCGGTCTTCGCTTGCCGCTTGCCACTTGTCACTTGCCACTTGCCTTTCGTTGTCCATGAGACGCCTCAGTCCTCTTCGTGGGGGGACTCGGATTCGGTGGGGGACGACGGCGGCGCGGCCTCGCCGGGGGGCCGGTCATGGTCGTGGCCGTGACCGTCGCCGTTCTCGGCGCCGGTGGGAGCGCCGGCCTCGTCGAGGCGGAACTCCGAGAGCTTCTTGTGCAGCGTGTTGCGGTTGATGCCCAACCGGGCGGCGGCCTTGATCTGGACGCGGTCGCACTGCTGGAGCACCTGCTGGATCAGCTCGCGCTCGACCCGGCCGACGATCCGGTCGTAAAGGTCGTTCGACGACGGGCCGGCGGCGCGCACGCCCTGGCGCACCAGCTCGGTGCAGAGCGCCGCGAGATCCGCCGTGCCGCCGCGCGGCCGGTTCGGCCGCGGCGCGGCCTGCCCGCGCAGTTGCGGCGGCAGGTCCTCGACGCGCAGCTCCGCCCCGGTGCCGAGGATCACGGCGCGCTCGACGTAGTTCTGCAGCTCGCGGATGTTCCCCGGCCAGTCGTGCTCGCGCAACAGCCGCATCGCCTCGGGGTGGACCTTCCGCATCTCGCGGCGATTTTGCTCGGCATAGCGCTGGAGGAAGAACAGGACCAGGGGCTCGATGTCCTCGCGGCGCTCGCGCAGGGGGGGCAGGTACACCGGCACGACGTTGAGGCGGTAATACAGGTCCTCGCGGAACCGGCCGGTCTCGCTCTCCTCCAGCAGGTCGCGGTTGGTCGCGGCGATGATCCGGGTGTCGACCTTCTTGGTGTTGTTGTCGCCGACCCGTTCGAACTCCCCTTCCTGAAGAACGCGCAACAGCTTGACCTGAAGCTTGGGCGAGGTGCTGTTGATTTCATCGAGGAAGATGCTGCCGGTGTGCGCCGCCTCGAACCGGCCGGTGCGGTTATCGACGGCGCCGGTGAACGAGCCCTTCATGTGGCCGAACAGCTCGCTTTCGAGCAGGCTCTCGGTCAGCGCGCCGCAGTTGACCCGGATATAAGGACCGGTCGAGCGGGGGCTGAGGTCGTGGACGGCGCGGGCGATGAGCTCCTTGCCCGTACCGGTCTCGCCGACGATCAGGACGCAGGCGCGCGAGGGGGCGACCCGGCGCGTGGTGCGGACGACCTCCTGCAAGGCCGGGCTGGAGCCGATGACTCCGGGCAGCGCGGCCTCGTCGGCGATCGCCGCGCCCCCGGTGCGTCGCTGCCCCGGCACGCCCGGGACCGTCCTCAATTCGAGTGGCATGGGAACCTCGTCCTTCCTGTCCTCAACCCGTTGTCCTCCTCGTCCGATCGCGATGCCCGCGAACCGGTCGGTCCGATGCCGCCCTCGACGTCGAGGGCAACATCCACGGTCCAGGTGCGAAAGCCGCCGGCCCAGCTAGTGCCTCAGTGCGGCGACGACGGCCGTCAGCGCGGCCTGGACGGCGGGGTCGGTCTCGTCGGGGATCTCGGCGACGAGCCGGGCCTCCTGCTCGCGGGTGACCAGCGGCCGGAACCGCAGGACGCTGGCGACGATGAGCCGCGCCGCTTCGATCCGGAGCTTCGCCGGGCGCGACGGGTCGAGCGCCACGTCGAGCAGGCTGCGCTGGGCCGCGGGATCCGGCAGCGTGGCCAGGGCCGTCGCGGCCGAGTCCTCCGTGTCGGGCACGAGCAGGGCGGACGCCAGCGCGGGCTCGATGTGGCGCAGGTCCTCGGCCAGCGGGTTGCTGCCGCGGGCGGTCGCGATCCGGGCGAGCAGCGCGGCGGCCTCGCGGGCGTAGCCGGTGCGCTCGGCCGCCGTCAGGGCCGACGGCCGGCCCTTCAACTGCCGCTCGAGCAGCGCGGGGTCATCGGTCGGCACGAGGTAGCGGATGCCGGGGAAGTCCCGCGCGAGGTTGGGCCGGGTGACCTCGAGGTCGTGCGGGCCGTAGACGTACACCGGAAGCGCCCGGGTGCGGGCGTCGGCTTGCAGGTTGGCCAGGGTGTCGGTCAGCTTCCAGTTGCCGGCGTGCAGGTCATAGCTGATCAGCACGAGTTCGACATCGGCCGACGCCGACGCGGCGAGGAACCCGGCGTCGCCGCTGCGCTCGATCATGCCGAGATAGCCCAGGCTGTTGAGCGCGCCGGCGAGCAATCCGGCGCGGATCGCGTTGCCATCGATCACCACGGCGCGGGGCAGCGCCTGATTCACGGCGAACCGGGCGAGCGTCGGGGCGACCAGGCTCGAGCCGGGGAACGGCCGGTCGGACGCCAGGGCGACGATCGCCCGCGCCGCGGCGAACTGGGTGCGACGGCCGGGCGCCGACAGGGCGCGGACCAGTGCGTGCGGATGGCCGCTGGGCGTGGTCAACGCAGCGCGAGTGGTGACCTTCGCCAGCGCCAGCACGGCGGCGGTCGCCAGGTCGTTCTTGCCGTCAGCGATCGCGGTATCGAGCACGCGGGCGAGCAGCTCAGGCCCCGCGGCGGTCGCGGCGGCGAACGTCGATTTGTCCTGGGCGGCCACGGCCTCAGGCCCGGCGCGGCGGGCCGCTCGCTCGAGCGCCAGGCTGAGCTGCGCGGCCTGCGCCGACCGGTCGTTCGGATCGAGTCGCAGCGCCTGCCTCGCCAGGAGCAGGCCCAGCTCGGTGCGGGCCTCCTGGGGCGTCACCTCGCGCGGGGCCGGCACCTTCCTGGCGTCGTCCCACGACCAGAGCACGGCCGTGTCCTCGGGCAGCGTGGGGCGAAACCGGTGATAGGCCCAGGCCGCGTCCGTCAGCATCCGCACCGGCGGCCTGCGCTGGTCGTCGTACGGGTGTCGCGTCAGGCGAGCGATCGCGTCCCGCGACGCCGAACGCACCGCCGCGGGCGACGCGGGCGAGGCCGCCGGGAAGGTCAAGAACAGCACGGCGTCGGGGTCGCCGATCGATCCCAGCGCGACGGCCGCGTCCGCCGCGAGGGAAGGGACCGTGCCTTCCAGCACGGCGACCAGCGGCGCCACCGCCGAGCCGCGGAGCCGGCCGACGTTCCGGAGCAACAGGTCGTGCTCCTGGCGCGGCAGGCCCGGCCGATTGAGCGCCCGGATCAGGGGCGGCACGGCGTAGGCCCCGGCCTCGCGCAGGCGGCGCAGGGCGTAGTCCTGCTCGGGGGGGGTGCGCGTCAGGTCGCCGATGAACTCGGCCACGCGGTCGGGCTGGATGACGTACCGGCGCGTCGCCGCCACCATCGCCTCGCCCAGCGAGCGGGCGAACGGCCGGGTGGAGGGGTCGTCATCCAGCCGCAGGAAGCTCCCCACGCCGTAACGATCGCGCAACTTCGCATACGTCGCGTCGTCCGGATTGGCCTTCTGGAACCGCTGCAAATACGGCACGGCCTTCCGCGACTGGCCGGTGCGGATCAGGTAGTCGATGGCGTCCCACAGCTCGATCGGCGTCGTCGGGTCCTTGGCGAACAGCTCCGGCCCGGGCGCCTGGCTGGGCTGGCGGGTTCGCCGCTCGGCGTTCGTCAGGGCGTCGCTCAGGATCCTGGCGTACGGCCGGGTCGACGGATGGTCGTCCAGCCGCTGGAACGAGGCCATGCCGAACCGGTCCCGGACCGCGATGTAGGTCGCGTCGTCCGGCTGGTCCTTGAGGAACTGGCCGAGGTAGGGCAGCGCCTTCGGGGCCTGGCCCCTGAGGATCAGGTAGTCGGCCGCCGCCCAGAGATCCATTGGCGAGACCTTGCGGAACTGCTCCAGGTACTTCGTCGCCTGCCGGGCCCGGTTGGACGTGACCAGGTACTGGTAGGTGTCCCAGAGCTGGATCGGATTCCGCGGCGCGTGGCCAAACGGATCCGACGCCTTGGGCTGCTCCGGCCCCCGGCCCATCCGGGCCGCGCCGATTCCCGGCGGTGGTGTTTTCGGTTCCCTGGTTGTCTGCGACTGCGCCATCGCCGTCGAGACCGCGACGCGATCCGCCGCCATGATCGCCGCGACCGCGACCATGGCAATGGATGGCCATCCCGCGGCGATCCCTCGTCGTCTCTTGCCTGTCGTTCGCATGGGTCGAGTCCTGGGCCGGTGGGAGGGGTCCGCAGGGAAACGCGTGAGTACCGATGGGAGCGCCGCCGGTCCTGCACGAAATGGGGACTGGCTCTGAGTGTCGGAGATGCCAGTCCCCATTTCGTCAGGATCTCTCAAGTGATCTCCAGCTCGGGCCGGACGAGATCCTCGAGTGTCTCGCGGCGGCGGACCAGGCGGGCGTCGGGCCCGTCGACGAGGACCTCGGCGGCGCGAGGACGGGTGTTGTAATTGGACGCCATGACCATTCCATAGGCGCCGGCGGAGAAGGTGGCGAGGAGGTCGCCCGTGTCCAGCCGGGGCAGCGGGCGGTCCTTCGCCAGGAAGTCGCCGCTCTCGCACACCGGGCCGACGACGTCCCACGGCTCGGTGCCCGCGACGGGGGACTCGGAGTCCTCGGGCGCGGGAGCGGCTCCGGGTGGCAATACGGCCGGCCAGATCCGATGGTACGACTCATAAAGCGCCGGCCGGATCAGATCGTTCATGGCGGCGTCCTGGATGAGGAACCGCTTCTCTCCCGACTGCTTGGTATATAACACACGGCTGAGCAGGATGCCCGCATTCCCGGCGATCACCCGGCCCGGCTCGATCGCCAGCCGGCACCCGGCCGCCTTCACCGCCGGCACGATCACCCGGGCGAATTCCTCGACGGGCCGCGCCTCATGACCCCTGTAATTGATGCCGTAGCCACCCCCCATGTTGTACCAGGCGATCGGATGACCCATCTTCCGCAGGCGATCGATCAGCTCGACCCCCTTCGCAACGGCCCCGGCGTAGGGCTCGGTCGAGGTGATCTGCGAGCCGATGTGCATGTGCATGCCGATCATGCGGACTGAATCGATCGCGACGGCCGCCTCGGCGACCTTCGCGGCCCGCTCGATATCCATGCCGAACTTGGATTCCTTCTTGCCGGTCGAGATGTATCGGTGGGTTTTCGGATCAACGTCGGGATTGACGCGTAGCGCGATCGGGGCGACCTTGCCGACCGCGGCGGCCACGCGGGCGACCGCGGCGAGCTCGGCCTCGCTCTCGACGTTGAACATCAACACGCCGGCCTCGAGCCCCGCGCGAATCTCGTCGTCGGTCTTGCCCACGCCGGCAAACACGGTCTTCCCGGCCTCGCCCCCGGCCAGGCCGACGCGGTAGAGCTCGCCCGCCGAGACCACGTCGAACCCGCTGCCATGCTGGGCCATGATTTTCAGGATGCCCAGGTTCGAGTTCGCCTTGACCGAGTAGCACACCAGGGGGTCGACCGCGGTGAACGCCGCCTGGAGGGACCTGAGCGTCCCCAGGATCGACGCCTGGCTGTAGACGAACAGCGGCGTGCCGAACCGACCGGCCAGCTCGGCCGCCGGGACGTTTTCGCAGTACAGTTGACCGTTCTGATAGTGGAAGGGTTCCATGGGTCCTCGTGTAGGGTCGAATCTCGCCGATTCTCGGGACATGCCGAAGCCTTGATGGTTACGGCTTCTTGTACGGTACGGAGACGTTTCCCAGCATCGGGAAGTGTTTCTGGTTCAGCGTGACTAGAGTGGCCTGCACGCTCTCGGCCGTCGCTGCGATGAGGGCGTCGGGGAGAGCTACGTTGTGACTCTTGAAGTAATCCCGACGGAATAGTCCTCCTTTCTGGGCGATCGCCGGATCGACCGGCACCAGTTGGAAGGCCCGGATGAACTGGTCGAGACTCGTTCGCTCGTTGCCTTCCCTGACCCCCGCATATAGCTCTGCCACGGTGATGACGGAGATCAGAAGTGCCTCGGCTCGGCCGTCCAGATATTGGACGGCCTCCGGCCGCCCGCGGAGATAGTCGATCAGCACGTCCGTATCGATGAGAAGCCGCGTCGACATCAGATCTCTCTCCGGCCATTCCGAGAAGGATTGGCAATGCGCCATGTCGGCTCATTCGGCCATTCCGGGTACGTCACGATTCATCTCGTTTCGCAGGTCCCGGAGAGACGGAAGATCGTCACGATCATGCCACATCCCTTGAGCCGCTCGGAGCAACGTTCGACGGTTTTCGAGATCCACCTGGTCCTTGAGCAGGTCCAGGGCTTGATGGAGCAACTCATTCTCCGTCTTCCCGGTAGACTGCGACATCGCTTGAAGCATCTGAAGCTCGGAATCGGTGAGACAAACCTGGTTGCCGGTCATGATCGGGCACCTCCATCAATCCGCTGTACTTCGTCGATCTTCAGTAAGGAGCTGGTCCAAAACAAGACACTCCTCGCCGAACACCACCCGGCCGGGTGTCTGGCGAACCGGCGACGTGAGTCGCCGGGTCATCACGCCCAGAGCAGGAACCCGGCGACTGACGTCGCCGGTTCGCCCAGGCCGGGCTTGAACTCGGTGGTGTTCTAACTTGCGCGCCTGCTCAATCGTGAACATCTTGCCTGGCGATGAGCGCCGATCAAGGAATTCCCTCAGCTCCTGGTTCTGCCGCACGAGATCGACCTCGCGGCCGATATCGTCGACCACGACCGTGAGCGGCATTCCCCGCTCGGCGCGAACCTCCAGACACAGCTTGATGGCGTCCCTGATGTTATCGAGCATCTCCTCTCTGGTCGCCCCTTGACTGACACACCCCGGGATGGAAGGACACTCGACGATCCAGGCTCCGTCCTCGTCGCGATCGATGGTCACCATGAGCTTCATCGCGAATCCTCCTTCCTGACGCCAGTCACATCGCCCAATGTCGCAGTAGGCATGTCACCCCGTACGGCCTTGCACTTTGAGCTTACGGCAGGATCTCCCCCACCACGAGCCGCCCGAACTCGCGGCCGTCGAGGGTCAGCGGCACCTGGTCGTCCGGGCCGAAGACCTGGGTGCGGGCGTAGCCGGCTGTTTCGCCCTCGCCGGTCGGCTCGGTGTGGATCTCCAGCCGTCGGCGGTTGACGTCGACGATCCAGTACACCGGCACCCGCGCGGCGGCGTAGGTGACCCACTTGACCCGGCGGTCGTAATCGTAGGAGGTATCCGAGATCTCGGCGAGCAGGGCTGCATCGGCCGGGGTGCGCGGTCGGGTGGCAATGTCCCGGATGTTGCCGCGGTAAACCCCCCCGTCCGGCTCCGGTTCTCCGTCACGTTCCTCGATCGTGACCGGATTGCTCATCGTGATGTAGTAACCGTTCCCCCGCGGGATGAGATGATGGAGCAGATCCTCCAGCAAATCCGTGGCGATGATGTGAGGCGGCTTCTTGGTCATCTTCTCGACGATCACGCCCTCCAGCAGCTCGACCCTCGGCTCGGGCCCGAAGGCCCCCGAATCGATCATCCGGTGGTACTCGTCGACGGTGATCCGATGCCGGCGCTCCATCAGCACTTGCCAGGTGCCGGGCTCAGGCCGGGGCTCAGCCTTCGGCGGCTCGATGACTGCGGTCGCCATGTCGTCAGCCCTCCGCAACAGGAGTCAGTCGGACAGGAAGGACGCCCGGATCGTCAGACGCTTCACCCGCCAGCGGGGCTCGCGCCCTCGGCGAGATGCAGCCGCGACGTCCACCGCGCGAGCTGCGCGTCGACCTCGGCCGGCGCGGTCGAGCCATACGAGCGAAACGCCCGGATCGCGTTCGCCACGCCCAGCACGCCGCGGGCCTCGGGGCCGAGGCGCGGGTCGGCCTCGGCGAGCTCGGCGTCAGTCAGATCGGCCAGCCGCTTCAAACCCCGGCGCTCGCACTGGCCGACCAGCTTGCCGATGACCTCGTGCGCCGTGCGCTGGGGCACGCCGAGGGCGATCAGGTGTTCCATCAGGGTCGTCGCGTCGAGGAAGCCCTCGTCCAGCCGCTCGGCGATCCGGTCGACCCGGAAGCTGGCACCCTCCACCACGACCGCCGCGAGCTCCAGGCACGCCTCGACCGTGTCGAACGCGGCAAAAAGCGGCTCCTTGTCCTCCTGGAGATCCCGGTTATAGGCCATCGGCAGGCCCTTGATGAGGACCAGTAGCGTCGTCAGCGAGCCCACCACGCGGGCACTGCGCCCGCGGATCAATTCGAGGACGTCCGGGTTCTTCTTCTGCGGCATGATGCTGCTGCCGGTGCAGATCGCGTCGGGCAGCGCCAGGAATCCGAACTCCTGGGTGCTCCAGAGGATCCACTCCTCGGCCCAGCCGGCGAGGTGCTCGGCGATCATCGTCAGCACGAACACGGTCTCGACCGCGAAGTCCCGGTCGGAGGAGACGTCCAGGCTATTGGCCGCCACGCCGTCGAAGCCCAGCGCGTCGGC
The DNA here is from genome assembly GCA_021818605.1 of Planctomycetota bacterium. Lineage (GTDB taxonomy): Bacteria > Planctomycetota > Planctomycetia > Isosphaerales > Isosphaeraceae > JAKAUH01. The sequence goes on along the minus strand of JAKAUH010000777.1, from coordinate 1,479 downwards.
CACGGCCTGGCGGTCGATCGGCAGGCTCGTCCCGGCGAGTGCCGCGGCGCCCAGGGGCAGCACGTTGAGCCGACGCCGACAGTCGGCCAGGCGCGAGCGGTCGCGCTCGAGCTTCTCGACATACGCCAGAAAGTAATGAGCGGCCAGCACCGGCTGGGCCCGCTGGAGATGGGTGTAACCGGGCAACACCACCTCGCGGTGCCGCCGGGCCGAGTCGACAAGCGCCCGCTGAAGCCTTTCCAGCGCACCGTCCACCCGATCGAGCGCCTCGCGGGCCCAGAGCTTCAGACCGGTCACGACCTGGTCGTTACGGCTGCGCGCGGTGTGGAGCTTCCGGCCCGTGTCGCCGAGCTTCTCGATCAGCGCGGCCTCGATGTGCATGTGGACGTCCTCACGCTCCTGGACGAACGCGAAGTGCCCGGCCTCGATCTCAGCCTGGATTTCCAACAAGCCTCGCTCAATTTGCTGGCATTCCTCGGGTGTCAGCAATCCGACGGTCTGCAACATCCGCGCATGGGCGATCGACCCCCGGATGTCTTGCTGGAAAAGCCGACGATCGAAGGAGATGGATTCGGTGAACGCCTCGACCCGACGGTCGGTGCGATCGGCGAAACGTCCGCTCCAGGGCTTACCGGCCACCGCTTGCTCCTACTGACTAGACGCGATTCTGCGCAATGTTTCGGCAGCATGTGTCTCAGTTTAGGCAGCCCGGCAAGGCCCTGTCAATTGTACGCGCGGACGGACCCGGGAGCCTGGACCGAGTCACCCGATCCCGCAACGAGGAATCCGAATGCACGACCCGCGACGAGTTCTCCGGCGTCGGATCCGACGGCCACGTGGCGCGGCGGCACACTTACCCCAGGTCATGCAAACTGCCGCCACAGGCAGGGCGGGCACCGGCCGGGTGTGCGTGTGCGATCCTCGATCGTCGTTCGAGAGGAGTCGTTCGGCCTGGGGACGCGACGAGGGGAGAGCGAGTCGCGGGGACGGGAGGAACGGCTGGGCGGGAGGTTGCGGACCTGGCTGCGAGTGTCGCCGTCGGTTTTTCCGCCCGCCGACGGTGCCGGGCGGGCCGGGCCCGGATTCGGCCCGCCTTGCCCCGGGCGGCCGGCGGCCGGAACGGCCTCCGTCGTAGGTCAGGCTTTCCAGCCTGACTCCGGACCGGTCCCGGCGGATCGGGCGGAGTCGGATCGGAGTCAGGCTGGAAAGCCTGACCGACTCGGGCGGAGTCGGATCGGAGTCAGGCTGGAAAGCCTGACCGACTTGGGATCGGTCGGGTCTCCGTCGTAGGTCAGGCTTTCTAGCCTGACTCGGTTCCCGGCCCGCGGATCGGGCGGATTCGGATCGGAGTCAGGCGAAAAGCCTGACCGACTTCGGGCGGACCGGCGTCGGGCTGGGACGACCGGCCGACCCGGATGTGGACGGACAGCGGGCCGGCGATCGCGGGCGGGAACCGGTCGGAGGTTTTGAAGTCGGTCG